>NZ_JADIKJ010000020.1:0-47758 GCF_044904675.1 Dyella jejuensis
ATTGCGCAAGGCCGCAAAACGAACCGTAGAAGCTCTCTGGACGGAGATCGGCAAGCTGCTCGATGTGTTTACACCACACGAATGTTCCAACTACTTTGCGTCGTGTGGATATGTAAACGATTGAATTGAAAATGCTCTAGCCAAGGCGGCGCGCGCAATGCGGAGATGTATGTTGTGGTCGTTTGACGCCTTGTAGCAATAGTTGCCATTGACTGCGGCGCTTTCGAGTTCTGAAGGTTCTTTGTGGCCCAAAGATGTCGTTTCGTGGCGATTGCCTGCGGCGCTTTCGGTCCCTGAAGGGCCGAGTCACTTTTCTTTGCTGGCCCAAAGAAAAGTAACCCAAAGAAATGGCCTTGAGAGCTCGTGGGTTATGTAGGTTACAAGCCTGATGGTTTCCGCATGTCTGGTGGTTGCCAAGCCCGCTTACACGGCGCGGCTATACCGCTTGCGCCGAAGCAATGAGGACTTAAAGCCGGCAACCGAAAAGTTGGACCGCTGGCACGAGTCTTATGCCTCGGTGCCTCAGCGCGTTGCGGTATAGCGGGATCGTGTAACCCTGGGCCACCAACGGTCCAACTGGCCACAAGCGTTCGGGCTTTTACCCTTCCTATGCCGCGAGTCTTTCAGGCCATTTCTTTGGGTTACTTTTCTTTGGGCCAGCAAAGAAAAGTGACTCGGGCGCCTACGGCGTCCGAAAGCGCCGCAGGCAATCGCCACGAAACGACATCTTTGGGCCAATAAAGAACCTTCTCAAAAGCACAGCAGGCAGTGGATAAGCCGGCCTCAGCAGAGGCCGGCCTTTTGCTTCCGTGTCATCGCAGCTACTTGCCAGTGCCCTGCTTCAAGCCGCGATCGATCAGCATTGGCTCGATGCTCGGATCTTGTCCGCGCCAATCCTTGTAGAGCTTGGACAGTTCCACCGTATTGCCGCGCGAGAGGATCATGGCGCGGAAGCGATCGCCGTTCTCGCGGGTGAGGCCGCCGTGGTCCTTGAAACCTTCGAAGGCATCGTCAGCGAGCATCTGCGTCCACAGATAGGCGTAATAGCCGGCCGAGTAGCCATTGCTCCAGATGTGCAGGAAATAACTGGAGCGGTAGCGCGGCGGCACGTAGGAAAGATCTACGCCATCCTGCTTCAGCGATGCCGTTTCGAACGCATCGGCATCCTGCTTGGGTGCGTCGGCACCCAGCATGTGCCAGTTCATGTCGAGCATCGCCGCGGCGACCAGCTCGGTCATGTCATAGCCCTTGTTGAAGAGGTCCGCCTTCTTGATCTTGTCGACCAATGCCTGCGGCATCGGTTCGCCGGTTTTGTAGTTCTTGGCGTAGTTGGCGAAGACTTTCGGATCGGTTGCCCAGTGCTCGTTGAATTGCGAGGGGAACTCGACGAAGTCGCGCGCGGTGGCAGTGCCGGACAGGGTCGGGTATTGCTCGTCGGCGAACAGGCCATGCAGGCCATGGCCGAATTCGTGGAACATGGTGACCACGTCATCCATCGACAGCAGCGCGGGCTGGCCGGCCGCGGGTTTGGTGAAATTGGCGACGTTGTAGATCACCGGCTTGGTGCCAAGCAGTTTGGACTGGCCGACAAAGTTGTCCATCCAGGCGCCGCCGTTCTTGTTGTCGCGCTTGAAGTAATCGAAGTAGAACAGCGCCAGCGACTTGCCGTCCTTGTCGAATACTTCGAACACGCGCACATCCGGGTTGTACACCGGAATGTCCTTGCGCTCCTTGAAAGTAAGCCCATAAAGCTGGTTGGCGGCGTAGAAGACGCCGTTCTGCAGCACGTTGTCCAGCTCGAAGTAGGGTTTGATCTGCGCGTCGTTGAGATCGTACTTGGCCTTGCGCACTTCTTCGGCGTAGTGCTCCCAATCCCACGGCTCGAGCTTGAAGGTGGGTTGCTTGAGCGCGGCCTGATCCTTGTCGATCTGCTTCTGGATATCGGCGGCTTCGACCTTGGCGCGCGCGACGGCGGCGGGTGCAAGCTTCTGCATGAAGCCCATCACCGTTTCCGGCGTCTTGGCCATCTGGTCTTCGAGCGTCCAGGCGGCGTAGTTGGGGAACCCGAGCAGCTTGGCTTCCTGCGCGCGCAACTGGGCGAGCCGCTCGATCAGGTCGCGCGTATCGTCGGCATTGCCCTTTTCGGCACGGTTCCACGAAGCCTCGTACAACGCCTGGCGCGTGGCGCGATCGGTCAGATCCTGCAGCATGGGTTGCTGGGTGGTGTTCTGCAGCGAGAGCACCCACTTGCCATCGAGATGACGGTCCTTGGCGGCTTGCGCGGCGGCGGCGATGTCTTCGTCGGAAAGGCCGGCCAGCTTGCTCTTGTCATCGACCACCAGCGCGCCGTCCTTGCTTGCAGCCAGCAGCTTGTTGTTGAACTGCGCTTCCAGCCCGGCTTCTTCCTTGTTGTAGTCCTTGAGCCTGGCCTTGTCCGCGTCGGACAGTTTGGCACCGGCCATCACGAATTGGCGGTAGACCACCTCGATCAAGCGCTGCGACTCGGGATCGAGCTTGAGCGAGTCGCGCTGGTCGTAGACGGCCTGGATGCGCTGGAACAGTTTGTCGTTGAGATGGATCGCATCCTGATGCGCGGCCAGCTTGGGCGCCTCATCTTCCTGCACTTTCTGCAGCGCATCGTCGGTGTTGGCGGCGGTGACGCCGTTGAACACCATCATGACGCGGTCGAGCAATACGCCGGTTTTTTCCAGCGCCACGTAGGTGTTCTCGAAGGTTGGCGGCTCGGGGTTGTTGGCGATCTGGTCGACTTCGGCAAGCTGCTGCTTCATGCCCTCTTCGATCGCCGGCTGGTAGTCGCTGTCCTTGATCTTGTCGAACGGCGGCGCCTGGTACGGCAGCGTGCTGGCGGTAAAGAATGGATTGCTGGCCTGCGCTTCGGCGCTGGTGGTGGGCTTGGCCGGCGCGCTCGCGGAAGCGGCGGGGGCATTGCCGGCATTGTTGTTGGGCGCTTGGGAACAGGCGGCAAGCGCGATCGACGTGGCGATCGCTAGAAGGCGAAGACGAGGCATGAAAGCTCCCCAAAGTGGCGTGCCCGGCTGGCGGGGCGTGAAAGTCAGCTTACGACTGTAGCCACAGTGTGCCGATCTTCCAAGCCTGCCGGACGGCACGGAACCGATCCGGCCAGCGTTAAGGCCAATGGCCCTCACTTCCGTTTGAGTGCATGGCCGTGCATGGCGTTAGGTTGGACCATTGCCTGCGGCGCTTTCGGTCCCTGAAGGGCCCGAGTCACTTTTCTTTGCTGGCCCAAAGAAAAGTAACCCAAAGAAATGGCCTTGAGAGCTCGTGGGTTATGTGGGTTACAAGCCTGCACGTTTACGCCATGGCGTGATCGTTAGCGGGCCAAGCTTATACCGCGCGGCTATACCGCGTGCGCCAAAGCGATGGGGTTTAAAGCCGGCCATCGGCAGGCTTGATCATCTGGCACGAGTCATGGGCTTTGATGCTTTGGTGCCTCAGCGCCTCGACCTGTTGCGGTATAGCGGGGGCGTGTAACCCTGGGCCACCAACGCTCCAGCTGGCCACGAACGACCTTGGACTACCACTGCCCGGCTGAAATGTTCATGTGCGCACTTGGGCGTCAAGATCTGGCAGATCAGTTCGATGATGCACTTCCAGATTGACTCCGCCAACCCAAAGAAATGGCCTTGAGAGCTCGTGGCTTATGTAGGTTACAAGCCTGATGGTTTCCGCATGTCTGGTGGTTGCCAAGCCCGCTTACACGGCGCGGCTATACCGCTTGCGCCGAAGCAATGAGGACTTAAAGCCGGCAACCGAAAAGTTGGACCGCTGGCACGAGTCTTATGCCTCGGTGCCTCAGCGCGTTGCGGTATAGCGGGATCGTGTAACCCTGGGCCACCAACGGTCCAACTGGCCACAAGCGTTCGGGCTTTTACCCTTCCTATGCCGCGAGTCTTTCAGGCCATTTCTTTGGGTTACTTTTCTTTGGGCCAGCAAAGAAAAGTGACTCGGGCGCCCACGGCGTCCGAAAGCGCCGCAGGCAATGTTCCAACCCAACGCCATGCACTCAAACAAAAAAAGCTTGCAAAACAAGCTCAAAAGTACAAATGCTGCTGGCGTTAAATGGCTGATCAAGTACCGCCCTAAGTGCTATAGGTACGGTCTTTCCAGCGCGACCGGACGCCGCGCCAATAGCGGATCGCCGAACTCCAGGTCATCCCCAGGTAGAGCAAGGCACTCACCGGCAGCAACAACGCCCAGGCCAGCCGCATGCGGTAGTAGCGCAGCATCGGCAGGTAACTCAGCATCATCGCCACCAGCGCGACCGCGCCCAGCCGCCAGGTTGCAGCCGAGCCCAGCAGCAAGAAGGGCAATCCGTAAGCAAGCACAAATAAAGCCGTGACGGCCAGCAGCAGCCCGCTGGAATAGCGAAGCTGGGTGAAGGCCGAGCGCGCCACCATGTCGTGGATGGAACGCAACGTGCCATAGGGGCGCAGGCTCACCACGCCGCGGCTGAGGCCAAGCCAGGTGCGATAACCGGCGTTCTTCACTTGGCGCGCCAGCGTGCAGTCGTCGATCAAGGCGTTGCGCAGGCTGGCAAACGCACCGGCACGCCGCAATGCTTCGGTATCGACGAGGACGCAGCCGCCCGCCGCCGCCGCGACATGACGGAAGCCCGAGTTGGATAGCGCGAATGGGTAGATCAGCTTGAAGTAATACACGAACGCCGGCAGCAGCAGGCGATCCCAGAAGCTGGTGCGGCGCAGGTCCGCCATCAAGGAAACGAACTGGCGGTTCTCACCGCGCTTGTGCGCCAGCAGGGGCGCGAGCAGCCCTGGTTGCAATTGGATATCGGCATCCAGCAACAGGGTCATTGGCGTGTGTACGTGCGCCCTGCCCTGCTCCAGCGCCCACAGCTTGCCGGCCCAGCCTTCCGGCAGAGGCTGGCCGCTGATGACGCGGGTATTCGGATAGGTCGCCGCGATGCGCGCGGTGTCGTCGCTGGACTGGTCGTCGACGACCACCACCTGCAAGCCGCTCCCCTGCGCTTGCAGGCCCGACAGCGTGAGGCCGATGACATCGGCCTCGTTGCGGGCGGGAATCAGTACGGTGATCTCGCTGAGATCGGTGTGCGTGGCGAGCGGATCGGCCTCAATCCGCTCGCGCGTGCTCCACGGACGCCACGGCACGAACAGCAGCCCCAGCCACATCAATGCCGGCAGCGACGCGGCCATCCATTCCAGTATGCCCATCGGTGACGGCGGCGGGCATCAATGGTTCGCGTCGGTACTCGTCGGCGCGTTGCGGCGCTGGATCGAGCTGATCGGGATGTGGATCGCGGTGGCATCGGCACGGTCGCCGTACTTCACCGGCAGGTCGGGCGCCATCGGGCCATCGACGCGCGGACCGAACATGGCCACTTTCATCGCCCGCAGCGGATGCGCGAAGGTGTAGTCGACGGCGGTGCCTTCGAAGCCGCAATGCGCCATGCAGTTATCGCACTTGGGATTGATGCCGACGCCGTATTTGTCCCAGTCGGTTTCTTCCATCAGCGCCTTGTAGCTGGGCGCGTAGCCTTCGTCCACCAGCAGGTAGCACGGCTTCTGCCAGCCGAAGATGTTGTAGGTGGGATTGGACCACGGCGTGCATTGGTACGACTGGTTGCCCGCGATGAAGTCGAGGAACATCGACGACTGGTTGAACACCCAGTTGCTACCGCGTTCCTTGCCGATCTTGAACACTTCGCGGAACAGCTGCTTGCTCTGGTTGCGGCCAAGGAACACGTCCTGGCGCGGCGCGTGCTGGTAGCTGTAGCCGGGCGAGACCGTGATGCCTTCGATACCCAGGCTCATGGCGTAGTCGAAGAATTCCGCAATCTCGGCCGGCGGCTCCTGGTTGAACAGCGTGCAATTGATGGTGACGCGATAGCCGCGCGACAACGCCAGCTTGATCGCCGTTACCGCCTTTTCAAACACGCCCTTCATGCACACGGAGTCGTCGTGGCGTTCTTCCAGGCCGTCCAGGTGGATCGACCAGGTGAAATACGGCGAAGGCTCGTATTCGTCGATGTGCTTGGGCAGCAGGATCGCATTCGTGCACAGGTATACGAATTTCTTGCGCTCGATCAGCCCGCGCACGATCTGTGGCATTTCCTTGTGGATCAGCGGCTCGCCGCCGGGAATGGACACCACGGGTGCATCGCATTCGTCCACGGCGGCCAGCGCCTGCTCGACGCTCAGTCGTTTTTGCAGGATTTCCTTCGGATGGTCGATCTTGCCGCAACCTGCGCACGCCAGATTGCACTGGAACAGCGGCTCCAACATCATCGCCAGGGGATAACGCTTCTGGCCGCTCAGCTTCTTGCCGAGGATGTAGCGCGCGATCGTGGTCTGCTGGATAAGGGGGATACCCAAGGGATTCTCCGGAACGTCAGTACGCCTGATACAGGCAAGCCCACCAAGGAGCGGAATGCCTGCGTATCAATGGCAATGAATCTTGCATGTGGATCAGTATAAGCCAGCTGGATGGCTGCCGTTATGCCCGCCCTGCCTATGTGCCTATGCCAGGCGGGGGGATGCGAACACGTGGGCGTGCTCCCGGCGGATGCGCTCCCACTCGATCTTGAACCAGGGCGTAAAGGCCTCAGGGCTGGCCGCCATCTCCGCATCGAGCGCATCGGGAGCGATATAGCGCAGGCCCGAGATCTCGTTCACGTTCACGGTCGGCGCGTCATCGCTGCGACCGGCGTAGACCCAGCACAATTCGTGTTCGGCGCCACCGGCATCGAATTGCGCCTGGTATTCGAACTTGAACAGGTATTCCAGCGGGCAGGCCAGGCCCAGTTCTTCCTTCAGGCGGCGATGGATGGCATTGTCCAGCGTTTCGCCGCGCCGTGGATGGCTGCAGCAGGTATTGGACCAGTAACCGGGCCACAGGCGCTTGCCGGGCGCGCGCTGCTGCAGCAGCAGCTCGCCTTTCGCATTGAACACGAACAGCGAAAAGGCGCGATGCAAGGTGCCCTTGCCCTCGTGGGCGGAGGCCTTGTCGAGGAAGCCGACCTCCCGGTCCTCATGATCGACCAGCACCAGCGGCTCGTCGTCGAAGGACACGATTTCGTTCGAGTCACGCCATTCCTGGCGCTCGCGTTCCTGGTTATCCAATGTCTACCTCCATTGCCTGGTAACCGGCGTCACGCATGGCAGCCGCAACCCTGTCACGGTTCTGTGGACACAGCGCAAGGATCGAGCCGCCGCCGCCGCCGCCGGTGAGCTTGGCACCGAGCGCGCCGTGTTCGCGCGCGATCTGTATCAGCTCCTCTACTTCCCAGCTCGATACGCGCAGCGCGTTGAGCAGGCCGTGGCAGATGTTCATCAGGTCGCCCAGGCGCTCCAGATCGTATTGCTGCATGGCTTCCATGCCTTGCAGGGTGAGCCCGTCGATCTGCTGGAAGATACCGTCGTACAACGCGGGATTGCGTTGCCAGGCGCTGCGCACCTTGCCGACGGTTACCGCGGTAAGGCTTTCCTTGCCGCTGATGCCGATCACGATGGGAATGCGCTTGGGCAGGTGCAGTTCGCGCACCATCGGCGCTTCACCCTTCTTGCCGGCGCGCTTGTACAGCAGCGGCTTGCCATAGGTAGCGACGGTGTTGTCGATGCCGGAAGCGGAACCGTGCGCGACTTCTTCGCAACGAAAGGCCAGTGCGTTGATCTCCTCGTCGCTGAGGCCCAACTCGTAATGCTGGTCGAGCGCGCGGATCACCGCGACCGCCATCGCCGCCGAACCGCCCAGGCCCATCGCGCGCGGCACGTTCGGGAACACCTCGATGCGCATCGAGCGCTCGGTCAGTTCCAGGGTGTCGAAGATGATGCCGAGCGAACGCTGGAACGAATCGCGGTGCGCCGGATCGCGATGCAGCCGGTATTCCACGCCCCAGCGCGGAATGAACATGTCCACGCCACCGGATTGGGTGTCCTGCGCCACGGCGCGCACCGCCAGCGGTACCGGCGCCGCGATCGCGTGGCTGCCGTAGACCACCGCATGCTCGCCGAGCAGGATGATCTTGCCGTGGCCGCATGCGCGATGATCGACGGCGGGTTGCTCGGTCGTCGTCTCGGGAACACCGCGCGACTCCTTGCGTACCTGGTCGACGATCTCCTGCGCTTTCCAGATCTTGATTTCGCCGCTTTCCACCAGGCGCTCGACCACCGTGTCGAAGATCTCCGCGGTAGCGCCGGCAGCGACGGCGACGCTGCGCGCGTGCAGCGTCATGTGGCCTTGCTGGATGCCTTCGGTAACCAGTGCGCGCAGCGCCGAGAAGTTCTGCGCCAGGCCGACCGCGCCCATCACTTCGGCCAGCTCGCGCGCGGTCTTCACGCCGAGCAGGCGCAGGTCGAGCGCGACCGTAGCGTTGGATTGCAGCGGACCACCGACGATGCCGACCTTCATCGGGATGTCGAGCTCGCCGATCAACTCGCCCTTCTCGCCCTTGTACCAGCGCGTCAGCGAGGTGTAGCGCCCGCCGCGCGCCGCGTAGGCGTGGGCCGCCGCCTCGATGGCGCGCCAATCGTTGCCGGTCGCCAGCGCGACGGCATCCACGCCATTCATGATGCCTTTGTTGTGCGTGGCGGCGCGGTATGGATCGATGCTGGCGAATTCGTTGGCGAGCAAGATGCCGTCGCGCACCTCTTCGCCGGCGAAACCCTTGCCGGTGAGCTGGTCGGCGGGAATGACGCAGCGCGCACGCACCATGGAACGATCGGTGAGATTGGAAAGGATGCGCAGGAAGACGCGCCCGCCCGTCATGGTCTCCACCAGCGAGGCAATGCCTTCGCACATGGTGTTGACCAGGTTGGCGCCCATCGCGTCGCGCGTGTCGACCAGCAGGTGGACCACCAGCATGTCGCCGCCTTCGGCGCGCGCATGCACGTGCACTTCCAGATCCTGCGCGCCGCCGCCGCGCGCCACCATCTGTGGATGCAGGCTGTTGGCGAGGTTGAGCAATTCATCCTTGCGTTGCAGCAGGGTGGCCTTGGCGTGCGCCACGTGCGGCACGTCCACCACTTGCACCTGGCCGATCAGCACCGGCTCGGTGCTTTCGACCGTGAAGCCGCCCGTGCCGCGCACCACTTTCGCGGCGGACGACAGCGCCGCCACGATCGACGGCTCTTCTACCACCAGCGGCACGATGTAGTCGCGACCGTTGACCAGGAAGTTGAGCCCGAGGCCGACCGGCAGTCCCATCACGCCGACGACGTTTTCGATCATCTTGTCGGCTTTGTGGATCTTCAGCGTGTGCTCGCCGGAGACCAGCGACTGGTAATCGTCGGCCGAGAGCCATCCGCGCTCGTGAATGATGCGAACCCGGTCGGAAACCGAGAGTTTGTAGAAGGCGGGGAATCGGGACCGTTCGGCACTCGATGATTCGGCGCTCATACCTTAAGCACTCCGTGTAGGTCGTTAGTCGCGTGCTTTGCCGTCACGGTGCCGCACGCGGCGCGCCAGCCATGACGCTCAAGAACGTTTGCGATCACGTCAAAATCCTGAAGGATGCGGGTGGGGAAGATTTCGCGTCTGACGCATATGGCAGCTAACCCCCTGGGAATCAAGCCCCAGGGGCACGACACGCATGCCGGCCGAAACAATGGCGTGTTCAAATGTCGCCAACCTTTCTGCGTCCTCGGCAAAGACCACACCGAAGTCGCCGCCTGCGCCGCAAGGCTTATAACTGACATCGGCGCAGGAGGCCATATCGGCGAGCCGCTTTTGTGCGGGCGAGTAGATTTCCAGGCCGCATGCGGCGCCGAAACGCTGCAATCCGGCTGCATAATCTTTCGTAAGTCGAATGAAAGACTGCATGCGCTGGTGCCTGAGTGCATCCATGGCATCGGTGGAAATAGTGCCAAGTTCGTTCATGTGCGCGGCGTATTCCGTCACGTGAGTTTCGCGCCAGCGGGCCAGCCGCTGCAGCGAATCGCTGGTCGACACGGACTGCTCCGACCACACGAACAGGCAATGCAGGCCTGTCGTCGGCATCGGCGCATAGGTGGGCTCGCGAGCCGGTCCCTGCAGTTGGTAATGGATCATGCCACCCGCCACGCTCGCGGCGATGTCGACGCCGCTGCCGCGGCCGCCCTGCCAATCGCCGTGCAAATGAAGCAATCGACGGATCCACTGTAGGCGATCGTTCGTGACCTGGGCGTGGCCGGCCAGGGTGGCCAAGGCGGTGGCGAGCGCCACGGTCAACGCCGCACTGGAGCCCAGCCCCAATTTGGAGCGTGTTGCACCTTCGGCGTGGAAGAAGCCGGAGGTATCCAGGTGCAAGTCGAAACCTTCGCTCGAGACCGGCGCAAGACCCTCGTGCAACAGACCGTGCCAGACGTGGTCAACCAGCGTCAGGGCAGTGCGGGCTGCCTCGTCGCATTGCCATTGCAAGCGCCCGTCGCCGCCGATGCGCGCGTGCGCGGCCGCGATGCCAAGGTCCGGCGCATACACATCACATACACCGCGCTGATGCGAGGCGACACGCACATGGGCGCGGCGGTTGACCGCAAGCACCAGAGCGGGCGCGCCCTCGAGCACGGCATAATCGCCCAGCAGCACCAGCTTGCCGGGCGCGCTTGCAGTAAGTTCCATCATGCCTCCACGACGCCCGCGGCGATGTTGCGCGCGCCTTCGCCAAGGCCGGAATCGAGTACATCGAGCACACCAGGCACATCGCGCAGCGCCGCCTTGACCTGTTCGATGGCGGACGGCAGGCACACGGCCTTGAGCTGCGGGCCGGCATCGACGGTGAAAAACACCGGCACACCTTGCTGGCGCAAGGCGCGCACGCGATGCATGCATTCCACGGTGGCGCCGTTCCAGTACAGCAATCCCGGCTGCGCGGCCAGCGCCAGCGCATGCATTTTCAGGCAGCTGTATTCGGAAACCTGCGCAAGCGCTTCGAAATCGCGCGCAAGAATCGCCTCGCGTGCACGGCTCAGGTCGGCTTCCTGCGTGTCGATCCAGGCCGATTGATACGGCGAGGTCTGCGCGGTGCGGCGCATGCCTTCGGTGGAGCCCACTTGCTTGGCGGCGGTCGAGGTAATCGCCACCGCGACGCGCAGCGGCCACGCATCGGCGCCAAGCAGGGGGCGCGCCACCGAATCGGTGCCGTCGGCGAGCTGTCCATGCGCCCACTCGACATAACCGCCGAAAATGGAACGTGCCGCCGAGCCGGAGCAGCGCCGCGCCAATACCGACTGTTCCGCCAGGCTCAATGCGAGCCCGAGTGCTTGCGCACCCGCATGCACCAGGGCGGCAAAGCCGGAAGCGGACGAAGCCAGCCCCGCCGCAGTCGGGAAGTTGTTGCGGCTGGCGACGCGGGCACCGTAGTCGACGCCTGCGCGCTGTCGCAGCAGGTCCAGGCATGCGGTGATGCGCCTGGATTCGGCCTCTTCGCCGCGCCCGTTAAGGGTTATGCGATCCTGTTTTTGTCCCGGCACGAATCGCACGTCGGTACGTGTCCACAGGCTTTCCAGGGTGATGGAGATGGAACCGACCACCGGCAGGTTCAGTGCGGCATCGCGCTTGCCCCAATATTTGATCAGGGCGATGTTGGGCTGCGCCTGCGAAGCAGCATGGAGTTCGCCGGATGCTCCGGCGCGTGGTTCGCGGTTCATTGCGTCTCGCTGGAAAAGGTAGCTGGGGAAAGGATCGATCAGGAAACTCGGTAAAAGCGCACCGGGCCAGGCGCTACTTCGCCGGACCATCCACCACGAAGGGCAAGCCGCCAGGAGCTGGCGCCCTCATGCTGACGCGAGTCCAAACGGTATTGCCGCCAAGCAGGCTGATGCCGATGTAGCCGCGCAACCGCAGCCGATCCGGGCCGAGCATCCGAACCTCGCAATTATAAGTGCGTCCGTTTTCCGCATTATAGATGCGCCCGTCCGTCCACTCGCGCTTGCCGGGGTCGTAATGCAGGCCTTTGAGCAGCCGCAATCCAGTCAACGGTTGTGAACGCAGGGCCGGGTCGGGATCGTTGCGATCGGTCACGACCTTGCCCTGGAGCTGCGGGCCGTCTTCCGGACCGTAGGTGTCGTGCAGTTGCCAGCGAATGTAGCCCTGGTATTCGGTGCCGACCTGCTCGATGTGGATAATGGCATCGCGGCTGTCCACCAGCCAGTCGCCCACAATCGCCGATGGGGCAGGCACATACGCATCATCGGCCAGCACCTGCGCCGAAGCGCCGAGCAGCCCCAGCAAGGCCAGCGCATGCGGCCATCGGCGACGCTTGCCGCGCCAGGATCGGGTCATCGCACTTCCTCTTGTATCGCGGCGGCTTGAGCCATATCTCCGTGCCTTCGTGCCAATCGTTGCCTGTAGCATAAAGGTCTATGCCGCCAAGCTGGTCCGCCATCGCGATTCTCCATGGATCAGGCATCGCGCTTGCCTTGGCCGCGACCGGCTATGCCTGGATCGCCGCATGGGCCGTGTTGAAAGGGTCGCGCGTCTGGGCACCGGACCGCGCCGGCAAGGCGATCGCCGCCAGCATACTCAAGCCGCTGCATGGCGCCGAGCCGCGACTCTACGAGAATTTGCGCAGTTTTTGCGCACAGGCACACCCCGACTATCAACTCGTGTTCGGCGTGCGCGATCCGGACGATCCGGCCGTTGCCGTGGTCGAGCGGCTTCGTATCGAGTTCCCGCAGCGCCCGATCGCGCTGGCCATCGACCCGCGTGTGCACGGCGCGAATCTGAAAGTCAGCAATCTCATGAACATGCTGCCGCACGCGCAGCACGATGTGCTGGTCTTGGCCGATGCCGATATCAGCGTCGCCCCGGACTATCTCGCGCGAGTGATTGCTCCCTTGAGCGATGCCGGCGTCGGCATCGTCACTTGCCTCTATCGCGGCCTGCCGGGTCCATCGTTCTGGTCGCGGCTTGGCCGTCTGTTTATCGATGACTGGTTCGCACCATCGGTACGGCTCTCGCATGCCTTCGGCTCGACCCGCTTCGCCTTTGGCTCGACCATCGCCCTGCGCCGCGACGCGCTGCAGGCCATGGGCGGTTTCGAGGCCTTGCGCGACACGCTCGCCGACGATTTCTGGCTGGGCGAGCTGACCCGTCGCGCGGGCTTGCGCACGGTGCTGTCGGACGTGGTGGTCGGCACGGAAGTGACGGAATCGAGCCTTGCCGAGCTGTGGTCGCATGAGTTGCGCTGGTTGCGCACGATACGTTCCATCGCCCCGGCCGGCTTCGCCATGACCTTCGTCTGCTTCACCTCGCCGCTGCTGCTGCTCGGGCTGTGCCTGGCGCCCGGCTGGGTCACCGGCAGCCTGGCCCTGCTCGGTGGCGGGGCGCGGGTTTTGCTACACTTTTTGCAGCGGCGCACCAGTGATGAAGCCTTTGCCTGGCATGAATTCCTGTTGGTCCCCCTCCGCGATACCTTATTGCTGCTGGAATGGGCGATTGCCCTGGCCGGCTGGCAGGTAAGATGGCGCGGGCAGGTACTGCATGCGCGCGGCGGCGGTTCAGCGCCGCAGGCCTAGCCTGATCAGTCGTATCCTGAACTATCTGCTGTCCCCGGGCATGGTAAATGCCCTCGCAGGAGTCTTCCGTAATGAAAACGCTGTTTCTGCAAGCTCCCTCGTTTGACGGCTTCGATGGCGGCGCAGGTTCGCGCTATCAGGCCAAGCGCGAGATCAAGAGTTTCTGGTATCCGACCTGGCTGGCCCAGCCGGCCGCGATGGTGCCCGATTCGCGCGTACTCGACGCCCCTGCCGACGAAGTGTCGGTCGAGGAAAGCCTACGCATTGCCGAAGGCTACGAACTGGTGATCATCCACACCAGCACTCCTTCCTTCCCCACCGACGCGAAGTTCGCCGAGCTGCTGAAAGCGCGCAAGCCGAATGTGCTGGTCGGCCTGGTCGGCGCCAAGGTTGCGGTCGATCCGAGCGGCTCGCTCACCGCATCGCCGGCCATCGATTTCGTCGCGCGCGAGGAATTCGACTACACCTGCAAGGAAGTCGCCGAAGGCCGCCCGTTCGAAAGCATTACCGGCATCAGCTATCGCCTTGCCGATGGCACCGTGCAGCACAATCCGCCGCGCGCGATGATCGAGAACATGGACGACCTGCCGTTCGTGGCGCCGATCTACAAGCGCGACCTGAAGATCAGCAACTATTTCATCGGCTATCTCAACTATCCCTACGTGTCCATTTACACGGGCCGCGGATGCCGCTCCAAATGCACCTTCTGCCTGTGGCCGCAGACCGTGGGCGGCCATCGCTACCGCACGCGCTCGGCCGCCAACGTGCTGGCCGAGGCGAAGTGGATCAAGGAGAACATGCCCGAAGTGAAGGAGCTGATGTTCGACGACGACACCTTCACCGACAGCTCCAACATGGAGCGCGTGCACGAGATCGCGCGCGGCCTGGGCGCGATGGGCTGGACCTGGTCGTGCAACGCCAAGGCGAACGTGCCCTACGAGTCGCTGAAGATCATGAAGGAAAACGGCCTGCGCCTGCTGCTGGTGGGTTACGAATCGGGCGACGACCAGATCCTGCACAACATCAAGAAAGGCCTGCGCACCGACATCGCGCGCCGCTTCACCGAGGACTGCCGCAAGCTTGGCATCACCATCCATGGCACCTTCATCCTCGGCCTCCCGGGCGAAACCAAGGAAACGATCGACAAGACGATCCAGTTCGCCAAGGAAATCAATCCGCATACCATCCAGGTATCGCTGGCCGCGCCGTATCCGGGCACGTCCCTGTACAAGCAGGCCGTCGAAAACGGCTGGCTGAAGGAAAACGAGGCGGTCAACCTCGTCAACGACAAGGGGGTGCAGTTGGCGCTGATCAGCTATCCGCACCTGTCCAAGGAAGACATCTTCCATGGCGTGGAGAAGTTCTACCGCGCGTTCTATTTCCGTCCGTCGAAGATCTGGGAAATCGTCAAGGAAATGCTCAGCAGCTGGGACATGATGAAGCGCCGCCTGCGCGAAGGGGTGGAATTCTTCCGCTTCCTGCGCGCGCACGAAGCCTGATTGTGACCATCGCATCGCGAGCGCAGCGAGCCGCATTCGCCTCCTCTCCCCTCCGGGGAGAGGATTGAGGCGAGAGGGGCCAAGGCTCGCCTCATTGCTCCAATGAAACCGCGCTCTGAATCAGCCAACCCGCAGCAACAACCTCTCACCCCAGCTCTCTCCCCGGAATGGAGAGAGCGTGAGAATGGCCGCCCGCGCCTGATCGTTACGGCCGATGATTTCGGCCTGCATGAAGCGGTCAACGATGCCGTCGAGCGCGGCTATCGCGATGGCGTGCTGCGCGCCGCGAGCCTGATGGTCGCGGCGCCGGCGGCGGCCGACGCGGTGGCGCGCGCCAGGCAGCATCCGGGCCTCGCCGTCGGCCTGCACCTGGTACTGGCCGACGGCCGTGCGATGCTGCCGCCGGCGCGTATCCCCGACCTGGTCGACCGGCAAGGCATGTTCAATTCGGACATGGTGCGCAACGGCTTTCGCTTCTTCTTGCTGCCGCGCGTGCGCCGCCAACTGGCCGATGAAATCCGCGCGCAATTCGAGGCTTTCGCGGCGACCGGCCTGCAACTGGACCACGTCAACGCACACAAGCATTTCCACCTGCATCCGACCGTTCTTTCGTTGATGCTGTCGATCGGCCATGGTTATGGCCTGCGCGCGATCCGGCTGCCATGGGAGCCCGGCATGGGGCCATGGCTGCGTCCCTGGCTGGCCTTGATGCGCCGACGCATGGATCGGGCCGGCATCGCCCACAACGATCAGGTCTTTGGTTTACGCCATAGCGGCGGCATGGATGAAGCGGTGATGCTGGATATCTTGCGTGCATTGCCGGCCGGACTTTCGGAAATCTACCTGCATCCGGCATCGCACGGCCACCTGACCGAAAGCATGGCCGATTACCGCCACCGCGACGAACTCAGTGCCCTGCTGTCGCCGCGCGTGCGCGAGGTGATTGCCGAGCGCTATCGGTTGTGTAACGGCTTTACCGATCCGGCCGCAGTCAAGGGCTGCCCTGCATGAAACTTTTCAGCTATATCGCCGGACTGCTCGGCCTGGCCGTGGCGATCGCCCTGGTCGCACACCAAGGCTGGGGCGAAGTCGCCGGGGCGATCGACCATGCCGGCTGGCCGCTGCTGTGGCTGCTGCCGTTCCACATAGTGCCGTTGCTGCTCGACGTACTCGGTTGGCGCGTGCTGATTGCACCACGCGATCCGCAGCACCGGGCTACCGTTCCCTTCCTGTTCTGGGTGGCGGCGATCCGCGAAGCCAGCAATCGCCTGCTGCCTGTCGCCAACATCGGCGGCGAAATCATCGGCATTCGCCTGGTGAAATGGCGCGGCATCGGCGGCGCGGCGGCCGCTGCGAGCATCATCATGGAAGTGCTGCTCACGCTGGTGAACCAGTACCTGTTCACGGCGCTGGGCATCATCCTGCTGATCGAGCTGACCCGGAACATCGGCGCCTTCAGCACCGTGATCTCCGCGCTCGCCGCCAGCCTGCCGCTGCCGATCTTCCTGATCATCGTGCTGCGCCATGGCAAGGTCTTTTCGCGCCTGGAAACGTTTGCCGAAAGACTGCTGGGCGGACGTTCCAAGCTCACCGAACTGATCGATGGTTCCAATCTTGACCTGGAAATCCGCGCACAGTATTCGCGCCCATTGCGTCTGGCCGCCGCCTGCGGCTGGCAGTTCATCGGCTATGTCGTGGGCAGTTTCGAAACCTGGCTGGCGCTGCGCCTGCTCGGCTATCCGATCAGCGTGTGGGACGCGATTGCGATCGAGGCGGTCACGCAGGCGTTGCGCCATATCATTTTCGTGGTGCCCGCGGGCCTCGGCGTGCAGGAAGGCGGCCTGGTGCTGTTCGGCAACATGATCGGCCTGCCGCCGGAAGCCAGCGTGGCGCTGTCGCTGGTCAAGCGCATGCGCGAAGTCGGCTTCGGCGTGCCTGCGTTGCTTACCTGGCAATGGGCCGAGACGCGCCGGCTGTATGACGGCTCTGCGCGCGCGGGTTCCGGCAGCCATCTATCTGAAGAGAATTCCAAGTCATGATGCTTCAACAAGAGGCCTTCGATACCGAAACCCTGGTGCCCGGCTATCGCGAGCCGGTGCTGCCAACCGGCGAGCCCGATGCGGCCACCGTGGCCGCTTCCGAGACGCGCACCCGGCAATGGTCCGGCCGCGCGCGCGAGCGCATCAAGTACGGCTCGGACCTGCACAAGCAGATGATGTGCGAGATGTTCGCGGAGACCTTCAACCCCTATCGTCCCTCAGTGCTCAAGTGGCCGACGCTGGATGAAGCGGCCCTGCATCGCATCACCTCGCTGCCGATCTGGGATATCGCCGTGCAAACCGAAGGCAAGGCACGCCTGCGCATGGCCGCCTATGCACGCACGGTCGCCGATCCGGAGATCCGCAATGCCCTGGCGCAAAATGCCTGGGAAGAAAACCGGCACAAGGAGGTGCTCTCCAAGATGGTCCAGCACTACGGTATTCCACTGGTGCCGGAACCGGCCTACGAATATCCGAAAGATCCGGAGTGGGCCTATCTGGTGACCGGCTATAGCGAATGCATCGACAGCTTCTTCGCCTTCGGCCTGTTCAAGGTAGCGCATGACTCGGGCCTGTTCCCGCCCGAATTGATCGACACTTTCGAACCGGTCATGCAGGAAGAATGCCGGCATATCCTGCTGTTCGCCAACTGGGTGGCGTGGCATCGCGCCCAGCTTGGCCTGTTCCGGCGCATCGCATTCGAATTCAAGGTTTTCCGCGTGTGGTGCTTCCTGGGGCTGGAACGCATGGAACTGGCCAAGGGCCTGGACGCCAATGGCAACGAACACGCGCAGGACAACAACTTCACGGTCACTGGCGCGCAATCGGTCACGGAGCAGGAACTAAGCGTGGCGGCGTTGATGACATGCTGCCTGCGCGAAAACGATCGCCGCTTTTCCGGCTATGACGAACGCCTGCTGCGTCCGACCACCATGCCGTTCCTGGTCAGATGCGCGCTGCCGGTGCTGAAGTTTTTCGAGCGCCGCAAGCAGCGCAGGACAGGCTGAGGCGCAACCGAACGTGGCATCGGTCCAGGCGGACCTTCCGGCGTCTCGCCGGAACGATGGAAAGACGGAAGGACAAAAGACCAGCTCATGGGCGACGCTGCTGACCAAACCACTGCACCGCGTCCTCCAATGCCAGTCGCGCGGGACGTGCGGTGTAACCGAGTTCGCGTTCGGCCTTGGCGCTGGTAAAGAACATATGCTTTTTCGACATGCGAACTTCTTCCACCGTGGCGATCGGATTCGTGCCGGTGAGGCGCGCCCACGCTTCGGACGCATAGGCGATCGGCATGACCACCGCGTGCGGCAGGCGAATCCTGGGCGGCGAACGGCCGGCGATCTCGGCGATCTCGGTCAGCACTTCGCGCAGGCTCAGGTCGAATCCGCCGAGAATGTAGCGCTCGCCGACCACACCGCGCTCATACGCAAGCCAATGCCCTTGGGCCACATCGTCCACGTGCACGATGTTGAGGCCCGTATCGACGTAGGCGGGCAAGCGACCCATCATCGCATCGCGCACTATGCGACCGGTGGGGGTCGGCTTGATGTCATGCGGACCGATCGGCGTGGACGGATTGACGATCACGATCGGCGCACCTTGCGTGGCAAGCTGCGTGGCCACTTGCTCGGCCAGGAACTTGGAGCGCTTGTAGTGCCCGATCATGTCCTCCAGCGTGACCGGCGTGCTCTCGCTGCCCGGCGTACCATCCTTGGGAATGCCGAGCGTGGCGACGCTGCTGGTATAGACGATGCGCGGTATGCCGGCACTGATCGCCGCCTCGAGCATCGCTCGCGTGCCATCGACATTGGCCCGGTAAAGCTCGGTCGGGTCCGGCGCCCACAATCGGTAATCGGCGGCAATGTGGAACAGCGCATCGCAGCCCTCGCAAGCCGGCAGCAAACTGTGCGGCCGGGTGAGATCGCCCTCGGCAATCTCCACATCCAGTCCCTGCAGGTTGCGTCGATCCGAGCCCGCGCGCGCCAGCACACGAACGCGATGGCCATCGCGCAACAGCCGGCGCGCCATCGCCGAACCGACAAAGCCGGTCGCTCCCGTGACCAGCGCCCTCACCATGCGGCCGTCCGGATGGCGGACGCCGGCACTGATGCGGGAACGCTCACATTCGAAAATATTCGGGGTTTCATCATGCGATTATGGACGAAAAGCGCTTGCTGCTTCAGCATATCGGCCATGCCCAGCCCAGCCCGGAGCCGCCATGGCGAACCTGCGAGCAACGTGCCGAACAGGTTGTTCGAGGACGCGGGAAGTTCAATCAGCGCCGGCATTCCAAATTCGCGCCCGTATTGGTGTGTCATAATTCCGGCGCTCGAGGCATGCCAATGATCGAATTCCAAAATGCCACCGCCAGTCCCGGAAACGCCGAGGCCAACACCTACCAGGATGCGATCCTGCCCAAGGTGTCCCGGACCTTTGCGCTGACCATCCCGCAGCTTCCTCCGGAGCTGCGCCGAGCGGTTGCGAATGCTTACCTGCTCTGCCGCATCGCAGACACCATCGAAGACGAGCCGGCCCTGTCGGCCGAACAAAAGCGCGCCTTCGAGAACGCTTTCGTCGATGCGGTCACCGGCGATGCCGATCCGCAGGAGGTTGCCGACGAAGTGGCGCCCCTGCTTTCCAACGAAACACTGGAGGCCGAGCGCGACCTGATGCGCCGCTTGCCGCTGGTGTTGCAGGTGACGCGCAGCCTTAGCTTTCCGCAGCAGGCATCGATCGTGAAATGCCTGCAGATCATGTCGCACGGCATGCACGAGTTCCAGCGCAAGGCCGGCTTGCATGGCCTGCCCACGCTGCAGGACCTGGATCGCTATTGCTACTGCGTGGCCGGCGTGGTGGGCGAAATGCTCACCGAGCTGTTCGTCGATTTCGAACCGGAGCTGGCGCCGCACCGCAACACCATGCTGCGGCTGGCCGTGTCGTTCGGCCAGGGCCTGCAGATGACGAACATCCTCAAGGACCAGTGGGAAGACCGCGCACGCGGCGCCTGCTGGCTGCCGCAGGATATGTTTGCGCGCCAGGGCGTGAAATTGTCCAGCCTGCAATCGGGCCGGCAGAATGCCGGCTACGCGGCCACCATGTCCGAGCTGGTCGGCATCACGCATGCGCATCTGCGCCAGGCACTCGACTACACCCTGCTGATTCCGGTCAGGCACACCGGCATCCGCCGTTTCTGCCTGTGGGCGATCGGCATGGCGTTGCTGACCTTGCGCAACCTGCACCAGAACCTGGATTTCTCCGCCGGCACGCAGATCAAGATTTCGCGCAATGCCGTCGCGCGCACGATCCTGCTGACCCGGCTGCTTGGCAAATCCAATATGGGCTTGCGCTGGCTGTTCGCGATGACCGCGCGCGGCCTGCCGTTGACCCCGCTGACCGCCGAATGGAGCGAACCGGCCACGCCGGCCCGCACCTGGCCCAAGCGTTCCATCCCGCACATCACCGATGTCGCATGGCGCGAAACTGCCGACGTACAGGAAGTACGGCACCGATGAACCCATCCGCTTCCAACACCGCCACCGCCGACCCGTTGCAGGCCTCCGCAAGCAGCGCGCTGGATGACGCCATCGAGCGCGGCCGCGCCGCCTTGCTGGCGCGCCAGCAAGGCGATGGTCACTGGTGTTTCGAACTGGAGTCCGACTGCACGATCACCGCCGAATACATCCTGATGATGCATTACATGGATGAGATCGACGATGTGCTGCAGGAAAAAATGGCACGCTACCTGCGCGCCATCCAGGTCAAGGATACGCACGGCGGCTGGCCGCAATATCACGGCGGCGCGATCGATCTTTCCTGCACGGTGAAAGCGTATTACGCACTCAAGGCCGCGGGCGACGATCCCGCGGCCGAGCACATGCGCCTGGCGCGCGAGGCCATCCTCGCGCTCGGCGGCGCGGCGAAGGCCAACGTGTTCACGCGCATCCTGCTGGCCTTGTTCGAACAGGTGCCCTGGCGTGCCACGCCCTACGTGCCGGTCGAAATCATGCTGTTGCCGCGCTGGTTCCCGTTCCACATCGAAAAGATGTCGTACTGGGCGCGCACCACGCTGGTGCCGCTGACCATCCTGTGTTCGCTCAGGGCCAAGGCCGCCAATCCGCGCAAGGTGCACATCCGCGAGCTGTTCGTCACGCCGCCGGAGCAGGAACGCCACTACTTCATCCGCGGCGACCTGCTCAATCGCGCCTTCCTGGTCCTGGACAAGATCGGCCGCTTCGTCGACCACTTCATTCCCCGGCGCGTGCGGCAGCATGCGATCAAGCAGGCCGAAGCGTGGTTCCTGCCGCGCTTGAATGGCGAAGACGGCATCGGCGCAATCTTCCCGCCGATGGTCAACAGCTACGAGGCGATGGCGCTGCTCGGCTATCCCAAGGATCATCCGGCCCGCCAGACCTGCCTGCGCTCGATCCAGAAGCTGGTGGTATATCGCAACGACGGCTCGGCCTATTGCCAGCCCTGCGTGTCGCCGATCTGGGATACCGTCTGGAGCGCCTTCACGCTGATGCACGCCGGCGACGACGCGGCCACCGCGGAAGCCATTGCCCGGTCCACCGACTGGCTGGTCTCCAAGCAGGAACTGGAACTGAAGGGCGACTGGGCGGCGCAGGCGCCGCACGCGGCGCCGGGTGGCTGGGCCTTCCAGTACAACAATGCCTATTACCCCGATATCGACGACACGGCCGTGGTCGCCGCGCTGTTGCAAATCCAGGATCGTCGTCGCGGCGAATCCGGCCGCCATCGCCTCAACATCGATCGCGCCGCCGACTGGATGATCGCGCTGCAATCGAAGAACGGCGGCTTTGCCGCGTTCGATGCCGACAACACGCATTACCACCTCAACGCGATTCCGTTCGCCGACCACGGTGCGCTGCTCGATCCGCCAACCGAGGATGTCTCCGGCCGCGTCGCCGCCTGCCTGGGTGTGCTGGCACGTCCGCAGGACGCCGAAAGCCTGCGCCGCTGCATCGCCTACCTGCGTTCCACGCAGTTGGAGGACGGCAGCTGGTGGGGACGCTGGGGCAGCAACTACATCTACGGCACCTGGAGCGTGCTCGGCGGCCTGGCGCTGGCCGGCGAGGACCCTCGCCAGCCCTATATCCGCAAGGCGATCGACTGGCTGCGCTCGCGCCAGCACGCCGACGGCGGCTGGGGCGAGACCAACGACAGCTACATCGATCCGGCCCTGCGCGGCAGCAACCACAACCTCAGCACGCCACAATCCACCGCCTGGGCGGTGCTGGCCCAACTGGCGATGGGTGAGGTGCAGTCCGATTCGGTGAAGCGCGGCATCGCCTTCCTGATGACCCATCAGCAGGCCGAGGGCTTGTGGTTCCATCCCTCGCACAATGCGCCCGGGTTCCCGCGCGTGTATTACCTCAAGTATCACGGCTATACCGCGTACTTTCCGCTGTGGGCGCTGGCCCGTTACCGGCACTTGTCGCAATCGGCCAAGGCTTGAGCACGCGCACTGCCATCCACGCGACCGGCATCGTCGTGGCGCTGGCATCGGAAGCCGGCGCGCTTACCGCCGCCAACAGCCAGCCCGAATGCATCACTCCGCTCGCCGAGGGCGCGGCACTGTGCCTCAGCGGCATGGGTCCGGCCGCAGCCCATGTCGCGGCGCATAAGCTGGCCGATGCGGGCGCCACCGCGCTGGCGGTATTCGGCGTCGCCGGGGCATTGCATGCGAGCCTGCACAATGGCGCGTTGGTTTGCCCCGAGCGCGTGCTCGACGATCGCGGCCATGCCTACGCCACGGACGCCGCATGGCGCGGCAGGCTGCAACGACAACTGGCCGTGCCAAGCATGCCGCTGCATGCCTGCGGCAGCCTGCTCAGTGTGGACGCGCCCTTGCTCAGCGCCGCCGCCAAAGCGGCCGCGCATGATCGCCATGGCGCGCTTGCCGTCGACATGGAAAGCGCCGCCGTCGCCGCCGTCGCGCATGAGCGTGGCTTGCCACTGGTCGTATTGCGCGCCATCGTGGATGAAATCGATGATCGGATTCCCGAGGCGTTGAACGGCAGCGTGGATGCCTGGGGCCGGCCACGCATGGCCGCCGTTGTCGCCGCATTGTGCCGGCATCCATCGCTACTGGCCCGCCTGCCGCGACTATACTCACGCATGCAACGCGCCACGCAGGCGTTGCGCGCCGCCGCCAAAGCGACGGGGCCAACGCTGGGCTGGCGCCGATAACGTTTTCGAAGTGCCGCAGCCGCGGCCATGCCCATGGAGAACTACCCCATGCTCCTGCGTCATCGTGTCGGAACCCTGCTGATCGCCATGGCCTGCGCTTGCGCCAGCATGGTCGCCTCCGCCCACGCCATTCTCGTCGACAGCACGCCTGCGCCGAACGGCACACTGAGCGCGGGCCATCAGCAGTTGATCTTCAAGTACAACAGCAAGATCGACCAGCACCGTTCGCGCCTGGTTCTGGTCAAGCCCGATCACAGCGAAACGGTGCTGCCGATCCGCGTCGGCAGCAAAGCCAATGAACTGGATACCAGCGCCGACCTGGCGCCGGGCTCGTATACCGTGCGCTGGCAGGCGCTGGCGCTGGACGGCCATATCACTCGCGGCGACGTGCCGTTTACTGTGTTGGCCAGGCAATAAGCGCCGATCAACCCAAGCACATTCAATAATCCCTTTAATAATCCCTTCATGGCGTCAGGGCCAGCGAGCGCGGCCTGTCGCGTTCCGGCGTCCAGGAGCGAAACGGAGCGCGTCGCACCGCGTTGATGGCGATGCGCCCGCTGCGTCTTTCCGCAACCACGGCGAGAGCAAATGACCCGCGCCGCCGCGTTTGGACGCTGACCAAGGACCGGTTTCTTTCCTGAGCGATTCCCGTGGAACTTCTCGTCGATATCTTCGGCTACCTGAGCATCATCCTGCACGGCCTTACCATCGTCGCGCAGTCGATGACGCTGGGTGGCATTTTGTTTCTGGTGTTCCTGCTGCGCCCGTTCGCGCATCTGCTTACCGAAGGCGCGCAGCTGCAACAGCGGGTGACACGCTTGATCATCTACAGCGCGATCGGCCTGATCGTGGCGGAACTGGCAGGCGTCGGACTGCAGATATCGGTGGTGATGTCCACGGTGGACCTTGGTTTTTCCGATGTCATGCATGCACCGTTCGCCCTGGCCGGCAGCGTGAAGGTCCTTTGCGCAATGCTGCTGATTCCCTGCCTGGGCCGGCGCATTGCCGCCACTCCGTTATCCGCCGTGCTGCCGTTGCTGCTCGGCGCGGCGGAGTTGATCGCCGCCACCTTCACCACGCACGCCTATGCGCGGCTGGATAACAACGCGCTGCTGCTGTTCGTCGAAGGCCTGCACCAATTCGGCGCGGCCATCTGGATCGGCGCGATCCCGTGCTTCGTGCTGGTGCTGAGCCGGCTGCATGACGCAAACGGCTGGCGCATGGTCGGCGCGCGCTTCTCGCGCATGTCGATGATCGGCGTCGCCAGCATCGTGGTTTCCGGCGCCGTCATGACTGTGTTCTACATCGGCAGCGTGCAGGGTTTCTACGGCACCGCCTACGGCGTGATGGTGGGCGCGAAGATCGTGATGTTCGTGGCGCTGCTCGCGCTGGGTGCCGGCAATCTGCTGGTAACCGAACGGTTGCGCAAGAACCGGGATACTTCGGTGCTCCGCTTGCGCCGTTTTGCGGAAGTGGAAATCGGCATCGGCTTCACCATCTTTTTTGCCGCGGCCTCGTTGACCTCGGTGCCGCCCGCCGTGGATCTCACCACCGATCGCGTCACCCTGCACGAGATCGCCGTGCGTAATGCGCCGGCATGGCCGCGGCTCACCTCGCCCGATCACGATCAACTGGCGATCTCACAAATGCAGGCGCAGCTGGACCGCGATGCCGCGCAACGCGGACAGGTTGCCGCGCAAGCCAACGTGCCCGGCTCCGGCATTTTGCCGCCACGCAATGCGCAGGACATCGCCTGGTCCGAATACAACCATCATTGGGCCGGCATCTTCGTATGGCTGATCGGCTTCCTCGCACTGCTCAATCGCGCAGGCGTGGGATGGCTCAAGCATTGGCCGCTGTTGTTTCTGCTGATGGCCGGCTTCCTGCTGGTGCGCTCCGATCCGGAAGTGTGGCCGCTGGGCCAGGAAGGGTTCTGGGCCGCCTGGCGCGACGTGGAAGTGGCCCAGCATCGCTTCTTCGTGGCGTTGATCATCCTGTTCGGCGTGTTCGAATGGTCGGTGCGCACGGGACGCTTGCGCAGCCCCAAAGCGGCGCTGGTCTTTCCGCTGCTGGTGGCGGTCGGCGGCGCGATGCTGCTAACGCACAACCACCAGATTTCCAACGTGAAAGACCAGCTGCTGATCGAGCTTACCCATACGCCGCTGGCGCTGGCCGGCGTTGCCGCCGGCTGGGCGCGCTGGCTGGAATTGCGGTTGCCCGGCCGTGGCGGTCGGATCGCCGGCTGGGTGTGGCCGGCCTGTTTCATGCTGGCAGGTGTGATCCTGCTCTGGTATCGCGAAGCCTGAGCGCCTGTTGATCCGGCCCGCAATGTTAAAGTTAGCGCTTGTCCCACCTGCTTGGTCGGGCGAACCAACCCGTCGCCCCGCTCCCTGCCCGGATTCCACATGAGCCTGATTTCCCCAGAGGTTTCCGCGTTCCACGCCCGCGTGCCGGCGTACCTGCATCGCCTGGAACGCACCACGGACGCGCTTCTTCCCCCTGCTGGCGCCGATCCCGCGCGCCTCCACCAGGCCATTCGCTACGCCTGCGAAGGTGGCAAGCACCTGCGCGCGCTGATGGTGTACGCCGCCGGCGAGACACTCGGCGTCGCGCCCGAACTGCTCGATCCGGCAGCCTGCGCGGTCGAACTGATCCACGCCTATTCGCTGGTGCATGACGACCTGCCCGGCATGGACAACGACGACCTGCGCCGCGGTCGCCCGACCGTGCACAAGGCCTACGACGAGGCTACCGCGATCCTGGTGGGCGATGCACTGCAGACGTTTGCGTTCGAAGTGCTGGCCAATGCCGGCGCGCTCGATGCGGAACAGAAAGTGCGCATGATCCGCTCGCTGGCACACGCTTCCGGTTCGCTCGGCATGGTCGGCGGGCAGGCGGTGGACATGGCCTCGGAAAACCTCACCCTGAGCGTGGCGCAACTCGAATCGCTGCACGGCCGCAAGACCGGCGCACTGATTCTTGTCACCTGCCAGCTCGCCGGCATCGCGGCGCGTGCGCCGGACGCGGTGGGCCATGCACTCGAACGCTACGGCAAATGCATCGGCCTGGCCTTCCAGATCCAGGACGACGTACTCGACCAGGTCGCCGACACGGCCACGCTGGGCAAGACCGCCGGCAAGGACCAGGCGCAGCACAAATCCACCTTTCCCTCGCTGCTTGGCCTGGACCAGGCCAGGCAACGCGCCGACGCATTATTCGATGAAGCGCGCGAGGTGGCGCGCAGCATCCCGGGCAACGCGGCCGCGTTGCTGTGGCTTGCCGATCACATCCAGCAACGCGACCATTGAACGAAGACGTACATGGCGTCAGCCCGGACGCACGTCATGCAACTGCCAGCCCGCGCCGATCAGCCAGTTCAGGCGTTGGCGCAGGATGCCCATCGGAAGGTCGGTGATCACCTCCACCTCGGTGTGCAGGTCCACCGGCTTTGCGCTGACACTGGCGCGCTGATCGGTCACGCCAAGGCGCTCATCCACTTCATCGGGGTCCGGCTGCATCGCACGCCAGCGCTGGAACAGCAGCGGACTGCGCAAGGCCTCCTGCAACGCTGCCGCAAAATCGTTGGGGCCGGCTCCGTCATAGCTCAATGCCGATTGCGCGCCACGCGCGTGCAAGAGGTCTTTGACCTGCAAGTAATAGTGGCTTCGATTGGTCATGGCTGCTCCCTTCGTTGACCCTGTGCGTAAAAGGCCGTGCCCGGCCCTCCCTTCAAACATCCAGCGCCACACCGTCCAGCAGCCGTGCCGCGTTTTCGGGCGACACGCCATACGGCAGGATGCCCAGGCAAGGTATCGGCAACAGCGTGCGCAGGGTGTCGATATTTTCCTCGACCGCAGCCATCTGCGGATCAACGCGATTGCCGATCCAGCCCAGCAGCCGGCAGCCATCCGCGGCAATGGCTTGGGCGGTCAGCAAGGCGTGGCTGAGGCAGCCCAGCCGCAACCCCACCACGAGCACGACCGGAAGCGTCCACGCCTTGGCGATATCCGACGCGAACAACCCGGCAGCAAGCGGCACGCGCCAGCCGCCCACGCCTTCGACCACCACCGTGTCGTAGCTGTTGCACAGAGCACGAAATGCCGTATGCAGCGGCGGCAAGGCAATCGTCACGCCCGCATGCGCCGCGGCCAGGTGCGGTGACAGCGGTTCGCGCAAGGCGACCGGATTGACTTGTTCGTAAGCCGGCGATGGCTCGCTGCCGGCTGCCAGCAGGGCCAATGCGTCGTCGTTGCGCAAGCCTTGCGCCGTTTGCTCGCAACCGCTGGCGACGGGCTTCATGCCGCAGACACTGCGGCCGGTGGCGCGCAGTGCGTGGATCAGCGTGCACGCCGCATGTGTCTTGCCGATGCCGGTGTCGGTGCCGGCGATGAACAGTGCGCGGGTCATGCCGATCGCGCCAATGCCTGCCGCGACCAACGGCCAGCAAGCCAATAGACCGGCGTCAGCAGGACGTATAGGAAACCCGGCACACCGTCCCAGGCGCCGGAACTGGGCATCAGCCATGCGGCAAGCAACGAGGCCGCGGCCACCGCCACCGAGCCCAGCAAGGTGTAAAACGTCTCGCGCGCCTCGATGCCTTCCACCCGCGCCAGCCGCGAGCGTCGGATGCTGTGGCGATAAAGCCATGCCAGGCAACCGGCCATGCAGGCATAGGCCAGGCCGTAGCAGATATACAGGGCTTTCAGTTCATGCATGCTGCCGATGTCCGGCGCATCCGGCAGTGGCGCATGGGCAAACGCACCGTAGAACGAGGCGAACATCGCCTGGAACAACATATTGAGCGGATATACAAAGATCAGCGCGAAAAAAATCAGCATCAGGCTGAGCGTGATGCTGGCCGCATCGTGCAGCCGGAACCGGTCGCGCCAGCGCACGTGCCGGTGCCAGAAAATCATCAGCGTGGCAAAGCTGCAGGCGAACGCCGGAATGCGATCCAGGGCGCGCAGCAGGTCATGCAGGCTATGTGGAGTTTCCGCGCCGGCAATCGCCATCACGCTCACCGCGAACGCAAACGCCGCGTCGATGAAGCCATCCAATCGATGCGCCTCAACGCGCCCGACATGCGCTGCATCATGCTCGCTCATGGCTCGCCTTACCCCTTGTACCCTGGCGTTGGACGTCCCATCTTAGGACATCCATCTTCGCAATCGGCTCCTTCGCCATGTTCGAGATCAAATCCGGCCACACGCTTGGCAAGCGCGCGCAGTACGAAGAGCTGGCGCAGCAGGCCCGCGGCATGCTCGCCGGCGAGCCCAGCCTGATCGCCAACGCAGCCAATTTCGCGGCGCTGGTGTTCCACAGCCTGCCCGATTTCAACTGGGCCGGTTTTTATCTTTACGACGGCACGGAACTGGTGGTTGGCCCGTTCCAGGGCAAGCCGGCATGCATCCGCATCGCACTCGGCAGAGGTGTCTGCGGTACGGCGGCACAAACACGGCAGACCCAGGTGGTGCGCGATGTGAACAGCTTCGACGGCCACATCGCTTGCGATGCCGCCTCGCAGTCGGAAATCGTGGTGCCGCTGGTCAAGGCCGATGGCAGCCTGCTGGGAGTGTGGGACGTCGACAGCCCGTCGGTCGGCCGCTTCGATGAGGAAGATCGTGCCGGCATGGAAGCGTTGTGCGCCGTATTCATGCAAGCGGTCGACCCGCAGCGCTGAGCACGGGGATCCGGGAAAGACCGCCCGATCAAGCGCCCCCGCCGACAAACGCATCCGATCGCAATGCGCCTTCCAGCAAGCGCGCGACCGCCGCGCGCGCCTCGTCCACGCCCGTACCGTCCGCCGATGAAAACACCTGCATGCTGACCGGCATGCTTGCGTGGAATTGCTTGCGCAGCACCGCCAGCGCCTGCGCCGCCTGATTGCGCGAGAGCTTGTCCGCCTTGGTCAGCAGCACATGGCACGGCAGCAAGGTGGCGACACAGAAATCCAGCATCATCCGGTCGAACTCCTTCATCGGATGCCGGATGTCGACGATCAATACCAGGCCGCGCAAGCTGCGGCGCACATGCAGGTAGGCATCGATCTCGTGCCGCCAGTGCTCGCGCATGGCTTCCGGCACCTTGGCGTAGCCGTAGCCGGGCAGGTCGATCAGCCGGGTCTCGATCGCCTGCGACGTTTCACCACGCCGTGTCGGCGGCAGGGAAAAGGCCACCATCTGCTGCGTGCGTCCCGGCGTCTTGGAGGTGCGCGCCAGTCCCTTGTGTCCGGTCAATGCGTTCAACGCACTGGACTTGCCTGCATTGGAGCGGCCAGCGAACGCAACCTCGGCGCCCTCGTCGGCAGGCAACTGGTTGACACGATGGGCGGCGAGCACGAATTGTGCGCCTTGCAGCGGATTGGTTGGCATGGGCTGTCGTTTGACCGGCTAGTATGGCGTGGGGATAATTTCAAGGATGCCCTGATGCATTTATGCAAATGGGTCGGAGCATCCGCAAGTTCTGCCAGTCACGGTGCGCGGAGGGTGCGCACCGTACTTCCAATAGCAGTAAATCCTGGAGGCAAGTGTATGAGTTTTCGGCTCGCCGGTTCTCGGCCCGCTGTCGTGAATGCAGTAGCCCTGGTTCTTGCTCTGTCCGCCAGCGCCGTCCTTGCACAGACCACCACCGGCGGCCAGGCCGCCCCGGCGGCGACGACCGCCTCCAGTGCACCCAAGCCCGCCGCCGCGGCGAACGGCGCGCCGATTGCCAGTACGCCCACGCCCGCTCCCGACAACGAAGCCGCCGCCAAACCCGGCGATGCGGCCGCCGGCCAGGGCAAGGCCGCCGCCTGCGGCGCGTGCCATGGCATGGACGGCAATTCCACCGACCCGCAATATCCCAAGCTCGCCGGCCAGCACGAACTGTACATCGCGCACCAGCTGCATAATTTCAAATCCGGCGCGCGCCAGAACGCGATCATGCTGGGCATGGCCACGCCGCTGTCCGATCAGGACATGCACGACATCGGCGCTTATTTCGCCAGCAAGCAATCACTGCCCGGCGTCGCCGACCAGGCCCTGGTCGAACAGGGCCAGAAGCTTTATCGCGAAGGCGACCCGGAACGCGGCATTCCCGCCTGCATGGCGTGCCATAGCATCGACGGCCGCGGCAACCCGGGCGCGATGTATCCGCAACTCACCAGCCAGCACGCGCAGTACGTGGAAGCCAAGCTGAAAGACTTCCACGACGGCGTCAGCTGGGGCACCGACGCGCATGCGCAGATCATGCCGTTGATCGCCAAAAAGCTCGATCCGCAAGACATTGCCGCGATCGCCAGCTACATCGAAGGCTTGCACGTAGCCAATGAGGGTGCTCCCGCGAGCGCATCGCCGTAACTTCCGGCCGCCATCATTGTCCAAGCCGATTCCGTTTTCCCGATCTCGAGGCTAGCCATGCTGAAGCGTTTGTCCTTCCTCTGTGCGGCGCTGTTCGCGCTTGCCGCCTGCAGCCACAATGGCTCCGACACTGCGGCTCCGCAGCCCGCACCGACGCAAACCTCAGCGCCCGCCGCCGCGGCTTCGGCGGCGAAGCCCGCGCCGGCCAGCACCGCCGCGCCTGCGACCGCTTCCACCGCCGCCAGCACCACGGCGTCGCCCGCCTCGCCGGGTACGACGGCGGCCGCCAAGCCCTCGGCCCCGGCCGAACCCTTCGTCGATACCGGCAAGTGGGTGGAAGGCAAGAATTACTTCACCATCGAGCCGCAACAGCCGACCGGCAATCCCGACAAGATCGTGGTGACCGAGGCGTTCTCCTACGCCTGTCCGGCCTGCAATGCATTCCACACCACCGCCGACCAGCTGGCGCAGAGCTTGCCGTCCAACGCGGTGATGGCCTACCTGCCCGTCTCGTTCCGCCCGGACGAGAACTTCCCGCTGTTCCAGCGCGCGTACTTCGCCGCCAAGGCGCTCGGCGTGGCCGACAAATCCTATGACGCCATGTTCGACGCGGTATGGAAGACCGGCGAGCTGGCCTCCGACGATCTCACCACCGGCCGTCCCAAGCCGCAGTCCGCGTGGCCCACGCTGGATGACGTGGCGAAGTTCTACGCCAAGTACGGCGTCGATCCCAAGGAATTCGTCGCGGTCGCCAATTCCTTCAGCATCAATACCCAGATGAAGCGCGCCGACGACATGGTGAAGGCATATGGCGTGGAAGGCACGCCGACCATCATCGTCAACGGCAAGTACCGCTTCTCGCCGAGCGATGCGGGCGGCTATCCGCAGAGCATCGAACTGACCAAGTGGCTGGTCGCCAAGGAAGCCGCCGGCAAGTAAGCCTGCATGCCAGGCGCCCGGTCGGCGGGCGCCTGGGTTTAACGACAAGTCCGGTGGCCCGGCCATCGCGAAGGAAGAACCATGTTCAAGATCGACCGATTCCGCCTGATTGCCCTGCTCGGCGGCCTGCTGCTCGCCAGTGCCTGCAACGCCAGCCCGGATGCGACCGCCGCAGCGCCATTCACCGATGGCGACCAATACGTCACGCTGACGCCGCCCTACCAGCGCGACAGCGCCAGCGGCAAGGTCGAAGTGGTGGAGGTGTTCTCCTATGCCTGCATCCATTGCGCCGAGTTCTCGCCCTACGCCGACGACCTGCGCAAATCGCTGCCCCCCGGTGTCGTGTTCAAGCTGGTGCCGGCGCCGTTCAACGACAGCTGGGTGCCGTTTGCGCGCGGCTACTACGCCGCCAAGAAGCTGGGCGTCGTGGAACAAACGCACGACGCGCTGTTCGATGCCAAGTTCAAGGAACAGTACCCGATCAATTCGATGGACGAAATCGCCAGCTTCTACGCCAGTCACGGCGCCAATCGCACCGAGTTCATGAAGATCGCCAATTCGCCCGAGGTGGATGCGCAGATCAAGAAGGATCTGGCGCTGATCCAGGCCTGGGGCGTGGACGGCACGCCGACCATCGTGGTCGACGGCAAGTATCGCAGCGCCAACATCAAGGATTTCCCGCAACTGGTCGCGCTCACCAAGTGGCTGGTACAGCAGGAATTGAACGCGAAAAAAGGCAAATGACAAGCCGGTGCCGCCATTCACATCGGCGGCACCCTGAGCATGTAACGTTCGACCGATGACCCGCGCTCCCGCCAAGCCGCCACGGCTGCGCCTCCTGAGCTGCAACATCCTGGCCGGGGCCAGCGTGCAGCGGTACCGGCAATACGTCACGCGCAGCATCAATGCGATGCTGCCGGGACGCAGCAAGCTGGACAATCTCGACCGCCTGGCCGAACTGCTGCCGCAGTTCGATGTGATCGGCCTGCAGGAAGCGGACGCCGGAAGCCTGCGCTCGGGCTTCCTCAACCAGACGCGCTATCTCGCCGAAACCTCCGGCATGCCGTATTGGAGCCATCAGCCGAACCGCCCGGTGGCGCAGCTCTCGCATACCGCCAACGGATTGATCTCACGACTCGAACCGCAGGCAGTGATCGATTACCCGCTGCCCAGCCGCATTCCCGGCCGGGGCGCGCTGCTGGCGCGCTTCGGCGATGACGCCAACGGCCTGGCGGTGATGGTGGCGCACTTGTCGTTGAGCGCACAGGCCCGCGCCAGGCAACTGGCCTTCATCGCCGAAGTGTTGCAGGACCATCCGCATGCGGTGCTGATGGGCGACCTGAACACCGATGCGCAGAGCCCGGAAATGCGCCATCTGTTCGCGCATTGCAGCCTGCAGCCGCCGAACCAGCCGGTGCTGACCTTTCCCAGCTGGAAGCCGCGGCGCGCGCTGGACCACATCCTGGTTTCCGCGCCGCTCCACGTTGAAAACGTATGGACTTTGCCGCAAGCCTTCTCCGATCATCTGGCGGTGGCCGCGGAAGTCCAGTTGCGCCCCTCCGACTGACGGAAAGCGCCAAGCATGCATACCTGCATGCGAACGAGAACTTCGCTTCGTGCCAGCAACCATGCAGGCTACGCTGCACGCACCCCATCCATCCACCGCAACGGCAACCATGACCGCCAAACGACTGACTCCCCTTCTCATGCCGTGGCTGCTGATCGTGGCCGTGGGCGTGCTGGCCGCATGGCTGCGCTACGGCTTCATCGAGCCGCCAGCGCTGGCGCATCGCTGCGATGATGCCGGCGGTCCCGCATGGTGCGGCATTCGCCAACTGCTCGTGATCGGCTTCAATTCCTACGGCTTCGGTTTCGCCGCGCTAGCCGCTACGGTGCTCGCGCTGATCCTGAAAAGGCCCGCAATCGCATGCCTGGCCGCCGTGCTCGGCGTGTTCGCCGTGATCATGTATTGCTACGACGCGGGTGCCGTGTCCCTGCTGATCGGCAGCCTACGCCTGCTGCGGCTGCAGGCGAACCGCATGGAAGCGCCACGCCGACAACACGGGCAAGGCAATCGCCAGGTTCATGGCCAGCCATAGCCACGCAACTTTGTTCATGCCTACGTCCTGCACCACCGGCACGATGGCCAGCAACGGACCGACGCAGGCCAGGAAGCGCTGTTCCAACGACGGCATGGACCGTTCGTGGGTGAGCAGGCCGAACACGCCGTAGGCCACGCAAGGCAACGCGAACAGGCCCATCGGGAAATCGAGATAGCGGCCGTTGAACGCGAGTAAAAGATCGTAGAGCACCAGCGCGAACAACGAACCGAAGCGCCACCACGGCGCCGGTTCGGAATGGTCGTGATGATCGGCCAGGTGCGCCGCGATGCGTCGCGCCAGCGCCGATGCCACCACCAAGGCCGCCACCAGGTTTACTGAGGCGAGCAGCCATTCGGGCCATCCCACGCAGGCAAACAGCATCTGCCGCACCTGCCACGCCGCCGAGGTTCCCGCGGCAAAGCCGGCCAGCAGCAGGGCGAGCCATCCGGCCGCGCCATGCCAATGCCTGCGCCAGCCGCCAATTGCCGCAAACACCAGCGTGCCGGCCACGCCAGCCAGCCAGCCCAGCCACCACTGCGGATCTTCGGTAACCGGACCGAGCATCGGAAATTTCGGCCGCGCCTGCGAATCGAAAATGCCCCAATAGCCGCCCACGGTGCCTTCCATCACGCGCTTCCATGGCTGGTCGAATGTCTCGATCACGTTGTAGGGCATGTGCACGGTACTGGCATAGCGCAGGAACTCGCGCAGATACAACGCTTCGTCCACCAGGCTCGGCTCGGCCGAGCGGCGCAGCTTGCCCGCGCTGGGCCAGCCGGTTTCGCCGATCATCAATTGCTTGCCTGGAAACAGCTGCTGCATGTGCGTGTAGACAGCTTCCAGATGCTTGACCGCGTCCACCGCCGCCACCGGTTCGTTTTCCCAGTACGGCAAGATGTGGATGGTGACGAAATCCACCGAGCTGGCCATCTGCGGATAGCGTTCCCAGTACTGCCATACATCCGCGTAAGTCACCGGAATGGTGGCCGGCGTCGCCACGCGCACCCGATGGATGAATTCGGCCAGCCGCCTGGGCGAAAGTTCGCCGCGCAACAGCACTTCGTTGCCGACGATGATGCCGCGGATCGTCTTGGGATTCGCGTTCGCGGTAGCAATGCCCTGCTCGATCTCGCGTTCGTTTTCCTTCGCCACGCCGCCCAGCCAGATGCCCATCAACACCTGCATGTGATAGCGCGCGGCGATCGCCGGCACCGCATCGAGCCCGTTGCTCTGCGAATAGGTGCGCACGCAATCGAAGCGTTGCGACAAGGCATGCAGGTCTTCGTCGATCCGCTCGGGCGTTATGCGGTAGTGCAGGTCGAACGGTGTTTCGCCCGGCTTGCGGAACGGCGCATAGGACACGCAGGCGATGCGCGAGGACGGCGCATCCGGCAGCGATACCGGCCTGCCCAGGTTCCACCACCATGCCAGGCCGGCCAGCGTCGCCACCGCCAGCACCACCCAGGCAAATCCGTAATGAGCGACGTTTTTGGACGATGGCGGCATGCGGATCCTGTAGGCCGGGTGCGAGCGGAGCGCGCAAGCTTAGCAGCCCGTCCGCGATGGCAGCCGCCATTCGTGCCCGACGTCGCAGCTGCCAAGCTTACGGCTCGTTCAGGGCGTTCCTGAGCCATCCGTTACACTGCGCCCGGATTGCCCGCAGGAGTTTCCATGGCACCGCACGCCTCGCGCCTTGGCCGCCGTCTGTTGATCGTCGCCGCCTGCTGGATGCTGGCCGGGATGGTCGTCGCACAGCCGGACGACGCCACCCTCGCCTCGCAACGCGCCGCGTTCAAACAGGCCTATGCCGCTGCCAGCCAGGGCGGCGACCGCTGGCGCGCGCTGGTCGGCGGGCTGCAGGACTACGTGCTGTATCCCTATCTCGAAGCGGCTTCGTTGCAGCACGATATCCAAGAGGTGGATCGCCCCACCGTGGAGTCCTATCTGCGGCGCTATCCCGACCTGATCCCGGCCGACGACCTGCGCCGCACTTTTCTGCAGGAACTGGCGCGACGCCAGGACTGGACCGATTTCGTCGCGATGTATCAACCCGGCCTGGGCGACACACTGACCTGCGATGCCCTGCAGGCAAAACTGGCCGGTAACGCCCCACTCGATTTCGATCGGGACCTCGCCACGCTGTGGACCGAACCGTCGCTGCCCTCGGCGTGCGATCCGGTGCTGCAGGCGGCCTCCGAGCAGGGCCTGCTGACATCCGCGCGCATCTGGGCGCGCATCGACCTGGCTGTCGATGCCGGCAAAGGCAATACCGTCGCAAGCATGGTCCAGTGGCTGCCGCCCGCAGAGGCGCAAGCCGCGCAGAACCTCGCGCTGGCAATGAACGATCCCGCCGCCGCCGCGCAAGCGGCCACGCAATGGCCCGACACGCCGCGCGCGCGCCAGGCGGCCACGCTGGCGCTCGTGCGCCTGGCGCGCCGCCAATCGGATACCGCCGACAGCGCATGGCAGACGCTGCAAACGCGGCTGCACTTCGCACCGGAGCAGCGCGACCGGGTGCTCAACGCCCTGGCGGTTTTCCATGCCACCGATTTCGACGACAACGCCCTGGCGCGGCTGGTCAACCTGCCGCCTTCGGCGCAGACGCCGGTCAGCCGCGAATGGCGCGTGCGCGTCGCGCTGGCCGGACAGCATTGGCAAGCCGTGCTGGACGCGATCGATGCGATGCCCGCCAGCCAGCAGCAAGACGACGAGTGGCAATATTTCCGGGCGCGCGCCCTGGAGCAACTTGGGCAGGCGCAGCAAGCCCGGCGCGCCTACGCCAGCGCAGCCGATCTATCCAGCTACTTCGGCTATTTGGCCGCCGACCACCAGCACGCTCCCTATGCGCTGTGCAGCACGCCACTGTCCGCGCATGCACAAGGCGAGCAGGCTGTCATGGCCATTCCCGGCATGCAGCGTGCGTTCGAGCTGTTCGCCGTCGGCATGCCCAAGCCCGCGCGCCGTGAATGGAACCGGGCCCTGGCGAATGCCGATGCACAGACCGTGCGCCAGGCGGTGATCCTCGCCAACCAGCGCGGCTGGTACGACCGCGCCATATTCGCGTTCAATCATGACGAGGCCCTGCACTACTACGACCTGCGCTTTCCGCTCGCCAGCCAGGACGGCCTGGTGCCGCAGGCCGAACAGGCCGGCATCGACCCGTCCTGGGCCTACGGTATCTTGCGCGTGGAAAGCGCCTGGATGAGCGATGCGCAATCGGGCGCCGATGCACGCGGGCTCATGCAATTGGTGCCCAGCACCGCGGCCGACGTAGCGCGCCACAACGGCCTGCCCTGGAACGGCGGCAACAGCCTGTATGACCCGGCCACCAACATCGAGCTGGGCACCCGCTACCTGGCGCAGATGGCCGAGCGCTTCGACGGCTCGCCATGGCTGGCCAGCGCCGCCTACAACGCCGGCGCGGCCAGGGTAAACCAATGGGTCGACGCACGCGGCAACCTGCCGCCCGACCTGTTCGTGGCGACCATTCCGTTCAAGGAAACCCGTGAATACGTCGCACGTGTGATGTACTACAGCGTGATCTATGATTGGCGCCTGCACGGCGCGGCCGCGCCGATCTCCACCCGCATGGTGCCGATCGGAAAGCCGTATAGCCGTCCGGACGCAAACGATCCACGCAAGGACATGACCTGTCCCGCGCCGTCGGCAGCCGCACCCGCGGCATCGGCTTCCGTACCTGCGGCAGCATCGGCGCCGGCAGCACCCGCAAGCAGCGCATCCGCCATGGACAAGGCGCACTGACCCAAGGAATTCGTCATGACAATACAGCGCATCGTCCTGCTCGGCGGAACCGGTTTCGTCGGCAGCTATCTGGTGCCGCGCCTGGCCGCGGATGGCCACCGCATCATCCTGCTTTCACGCAATCGCGAGTCGCGCCGGGCGCTGGCCGTGCTGCCGCAGGTCGCCATCCGCAGCGTCGACGTCTACGACGACCAAGCCTTGCGCCGCCAATGCGAAGGCGCCGATACCGTCATCAACCTGATCGGCGTGCTCAATGCCGGCGGACGCCATAGTTTCCAGCGCGCGCACGTGGAATTGGCGCGGCGGCTGATCGACACCTGCAAGGCCACCGGCGTGCAGCGCCTGCACCAGATGAGTGCGCTGAAGGCCGGCCAGGGCCTGTCGCAATATCTGAAATCGCGCGGCGAGGCGGAAACACTGATCAAGGCCTCATCGCTGAACTGGACCCTCTACCAGCCGAGCGTGATCTTCGGCGCCGGCGATGGCCTCGTCGCGCGCTTTGCCAGCCTGCTGCGCAAACTGCCCGCGTTGCCGCTGGCGCGGGCCAATGCGCGGCTTGCACCCACCTACGTGGGCGATGTGGCCGAAGCCATCGCCCGCTGCGTCGCCGACGACACGCTAAGTGCGCGCCGCAGTTTCGAACTGTATGGCCCGGAAGTACTCACGCTTGGTGAGATCGTGCGTGCCATCCGCGATGCCGCCGGCTTGCATACGCCGGTCATACCTCTGCCTGACAGCCTTGGCCGCGTGCAGGCACAGGTGGCCGGCCTGCTGCCCGGCAAGCCGTTCTCGCCCGACAATTTCCGTTCGCTGCGCACCGACTCGGTCGGCAAGGTCGACGGCTACGCCGCGCTCGGCATCGTGCCGCAGCCATTTACGCCATGGCTGCCGCGCTTGATCCACGGCCTGGCGCGCCAGCGCCGGCTGGACATGGCCAGGCAGACCTTTCGCCACCACTGAGCGCGACACCGCGACACGCCATCGTCGAGGTTTGACGCATCCAAATGCTTTTTTCGGTATGACTGCCGCAGGGCCATCGTGCGCGCATGGGTAGCGCGCGAGCCGAAACGCTGAAAGCAATGAAGGGGTGTGCCAATGTCTTCGATCCGATTCGCGCGCAAGGCTGTCACGCGCTACTGGCTGCGTATCAGCGTTGCCATGCTCTGGTCCGCCTCCGCAGGCGTGGCGCTTGCCAGCGACGGCCCGCGCCCTTCGACCCCGGTGGACTGGGTCAATACCTTTATCGGCACCGGCGGCACCGGTGCCGAATACGGCGGCACCATGCCGTTCGTCAGCACGCCGTTCGGCATGACCAACTGGACCGCGCAAACCCGGCAAAACCGTATCAGCGTGAGCTCCTACGAATACGACGACCGCTACATCCAGGGCTTCATCGGCACCCACCAGCCGGCGATCTGGATGGGCGACTACGGCTACGTCACACTGATGCCGGAGATCGGCAACATCAACTATGCGCCGGAAGCACGCCGCTTGCCGTTTACGCACAAGGATGAAACCAGTACGCCGTACTACTACGCGGTAACCATGGGCACCGATGCCGCCTCGCGCATCCATGCCCAGATGACCGCTACCGACCATGCCGGCTACCTGCGCTTCACTTATCCAAGCGGCGCGAAGGCCAGCGTATTGGTCGAGGCGACCCGTCCGGGCATCAAGGGCTTCATCAGCATCGATGCTGCCCGCCACGAAATCACCGGCTATAACCCGGATCGCATGGATGCACATCTGGGGCCGCTCGCACTGAGTCACTTCAAAGGCTATTTCGTGGTGCGCTTCAAGCAACCGTTCGCTGCGGCGAAAGTCTACGAAGGCGTGCTGACCTGGCCCGACAGGCATGACGTCCAGGGCAACAACGTCGGTGCTTTCGCCACTTTCGACACCCGCCGCGATAACACCGTCGACGTGCAAGTCGGCACCTCGTTCATCAGCATCGCGCAGGCGCGCGCCAACCTCGACGCGGAAATGCCGAACTGGAACTTCGATGCCCTGCGCGATGCGCTGAAAGCCACCTGGAACCAGAAGCTCGGCATCGCCACCATCGAAGGCGCCAGCGACGACCAGCGCCGCATCTTCTACACCGGCCTCTACCATGCCCTGCTTTATCCGAAGCTGTTCTCCGAGCACGGTCGCTACTACAGCGCGTTCGACGACACGGTGCACGACGGCACCTCTTACACCGCGTATTCGATCTGGGACATCTTCCGCGCCGAGAACAGCTTGCTGACGATCTTCGCGCCCGAACGCATCAATGGCATGGTGCAGGCGCTGCTGCAGGATTACCGCGAAGGCGGCTGGATGCCCAAGTGGCCCAATCCCTCCTACACCAACATCATGATCGGCACGCATGCCGATTCGCTGGTCGCCGAAGCCATCAGCAAAGGCTTCAAGGGATTCGACTGGCAACTGGCCTATCAGGCGGTCTACAAGGATGCGATGACACCGCCGGACGGCGACACCACGCGCCGCTGGTTCGACCGCGAACCGCACACGCCGTATGAAGCGCGCGCCGGGCTCACCTATGCCAGGCAGCTGGGCTACATTCCCGCCGACAAAATCTCCGAGTCCGCCTCCAGCACGCAAGAAGAAGCCTATGACGACTACGCCGTGGCGCAGGTCGCCAAAGCCGTCGGCAAGACCGACGATTACCGCTTCTTCATGCAGCGCTCGACCAGCTACCGCAACCTGTTCAATCCGCGGCGCGGTTTCATGCAGGCAAGGAATGCCGATGGCAGCTGGGCATCTCCCGACGACGGCTGGACCGAAGGCGACCAATGGGTTTACCTGTTCGCCGCGTTGCACGACGTGCCGGGGGTGGTGCGGTTGCTAGGCGGCCCACAAGCCGCCGCCGCGAAGCTGGACGAGCATTTCAACGGCGGCCACAACCGCCACGACAACGAACCCAGTCATCACTACGGCTATCTGTACGACTACACCGGCCAGCCCTGGAAAGCCCAGGCGCGCGTGCGCGAGATCGCGCGCGATGCCTACTCCGACACCGTCGACGGCGTGCTGGGCAACGAAGACTGCGGGCAGATGTCGGCCTGGTATATCTTCACCGCCATGGGGTTCTATCCGCTCAATCCTGCCTCGGCGCACTACGTGATCGGCAGTCCGCTATTCACCCGGGTGACGCTGAACCTGCCCAACGGCAAGCGCTTTGACATCACCGCTGCCAACAATTCCTCGCAAAACGTCTACATCCAATCGGTAACGCTCAACGGCCAAGCGCTGGACGAACCGCTGATTTCGTATGCACAGATCGAAGCCGGAGGAACGCTGGCGTTCGTCATGGGCCCCAAGCCCTCGCACTGGGCCGCCCACTGGCATCCGCAGGCGCTGCCATGAACCGCTAAAAAAAATTCAAACATCCAACCAAGCCTTCGCTTCGCGCACGCGAGGCCATCAAAATGAGAACAACGCCATGACACTACGTACACGCAAACTCGGCGGCCAAGGCCTGGAAGTATCGGAAATCGGCCTGGGCTGCATGGGCATGAGCCAGTCCTATGGTCCGGCGGAAGAAAGCGAGTCCATTGCCACGCTGCACCGGGCGATCGAACTGGGCTGCACGTTCTTCGATACCGCCGAGGTCTATGGCCCGTTCGCCAACGAAGAGCTGCTCGGCCGCGCCCTCGCCGGCAAGCGCGACCGCGTGCTGATCGCCACCAAGTTCGGCTTCAAGATCGAAAACGGCAAGAATGCCGGCACCGACAGCCGCCCCGAACACATCCGCGAAGTGGTGGATGCCTCGCTCAAGCGACTGCGCACCGATCATATCGACCTGCTCTACCAGCATCGCGTGGACCGCAATGTGCCCATCGAAGACGTGGCCGGCACCGTAGGCGAGCTGGTGAAACAAGGCAAGGTGCGCTTCTTCGGCCTGTCGGAAGCCGGCGTCGCCAACATCCGCCGCGCACATGCCGTGCATCCGCTGTCCGCGCTGCAGAGCGAATACTCCCTGTGGGAACGCAATCTGGAGCAGGACATTCTTCCCACGCTGCGCGAACTGGGCATTGGCCTGGTGCCTTTCTCGCCACTCGGCCGCGGCTTCCTCACCGGCGAGGTAAAGCGGGCGGAGGATTATCCGGAAACCGATTTCCGCCGCAACGATCCGCGCTACCAGGGCAAGCACTACGACGCGAACATGCAGGCGGCGCAGGTCGTGCGCGATATCGCCAGCAACTTGCAAGCCAAACCCGGCCAGATCGCCCTCGCCTGGCTGCTCCATCGCGGCGATCACATCGTGCCGATTCCCGGCACCAAGCGCCGCAAATACCTGGAGGAAAACATCGCCGCCGCCGACATCAAGCTCGACGATGCCCACATGAAGGCACTCGACGATGCCTTGGCGCCGGGAAAGACCGCCGGACCGCGCTACAACGAAACCATGATGGCGACGGTCGATCGCTGATACGGATGTTGGCGCTGCGGGCGACGGCCCGGCCAACGGAATGCAGCATACCGGATGTCGCTTGAGGAGCACCCCGATGGCAAAGAAACATGCCGTTCCGCCACGCCTTCGCCAGCAACGGCTGACCGCATTGCGCAACCTGAAAATGGCCAAGTCCGCGCATGCCTACGTGCGCGGCAACGTGGTGCAATTCTACGATTGGCTGGAGCAGGCCGGCCGCGTGCTGCCCCAGGGCCCGGAGATCTGGATCTGCGGCGATTGCCACGTCAGCAACATGGGGCCGGTCAGCGATGTCGATGGCAACGTGGATATCCAGATCCGGGACCTCGACCAGACCGTCATCGGCAACCCCGCGCACGACCTGATCCGGCTGGGCGTTTCCCTCGCCACATCCGCGCGCGGCTCCGACCTGCCCGGCGTGGTGACGGCCCAGATGCAGGAAGAACTGATCGCCGGCTACGAACTGGCCCTGAGCCCGAGCGGCCACGCGCGCGTGGAAAGGCCCGCCACCATTCGCGTGGTGATGAAACGCGCACTCAAGCGCCGCTGGAAACATCTGGCCGAAGAACGACTGCAAGACACCACGCCGGATATTCCGCTGGGCCGGAAATTCTGGCCGATCACCGCAAACGAGCAGCAGGAACTGCAAGCGCTCGCAGCCAGCGATGCGATGCGCAACCTGGTGACGCAACTCATCCACCGCAAAGTGGATGCCCCGATCCAGCTGCTGGACGCAAAATATTGGGTGAAGGGCTGCAGCTCCCTGGGCTACCTGCGCTATGCCGTGCTGCTCAGTGTTGGGCGCGCCGACAAGGGCAAGCCCGATCTGTGCCTGATCGACATCAAGGAAGCGCTGCGCGCCGCCGCGCCGCATGCCAAAGGCAGCCCGATGCCCAGGAGCAATGCGGACCGCATAGTGCAAGGCGCAAAACATCTTGCACCGCACTTGGGCGAGCGCATGTTGGCCGCGAAGATCCAGGGCAAATCCGTCTTCGTGCGCGAATTGCGACCACAAGATTTGAAGATCGATCTCGACCGGCTTACCTCGAGAGAAGCCATGGGCATCGCCCGCTACCTGGGCCATCTGGTCGGCCGTGCGCACGCCTCGCAGCTCGACCGCAAACAAAGGCAACAATGGCTGCGCGACCTCAAGCTCCAGCGTCCGGCCAGTATCGACGCCCCCTCATGGCTCTGGCGCAGCGTAGTCGAACTGATCCAGGCGCATGAAGGCGGCTATCTCGATCATTGCCGGGGATTTGCATTGGAGCAGGCACAGCAACAGGATTGAAGCACCGCAACCCTATCGTGCATGACTTTACGCGCGGTTGCGCAATGCACCGCACGCCAACATGGAAACGGGGACAGATCCGGTTCGTTTTACTTTATGGCGTATTGACCTCAAGGTAACCACCTGAGGCACAACCTACGCGCGCTTCAAGACGCGAAGCGCACTTGGGGGATGGCAAGGGGATTGCTGTACGTGCTGCGCGTGCGCGTCGCCGCGACAACCACATCGAACGCAGATCGCTCGCCGGAAAAGCGAGCGATGACGCACGCCTACTCGGCGCGGGGGATGCCCTTCCTATCATCCATAAAAGGATATCGATCATGGTTACGAAGCGATTTCGGGTCAATCCATGCCTATCTATCGCGCTGTGTGCAATAGCGTTTGCAGCGCTAAGCTTTGGGCGGCCCGCGCAAGCGCAGGTGCAAAGCAGCCTGGGTAACGAAGCAGGTTCACAATGCCAGACAGTGAGCGTGGACGATGAGGGCAATGCGATCGGCAATTGTGCCACCGGCCCCAACGGTGGCGCGCCGGTGGCGTGGTTTTCGGCGACGGGTTCCGGGGCGCAGACGCCAATGGCGCCGCTTGTCGCAGGCGAGCCATGCAGTGTCGTTGGCGCCACCTATCTTACTGATCTGCAAGTTACGCAAAACATGACGAAAGCCGTCGGAAATTGTAGCGATGCAAACGGTGTTTCCAATGCGGTTTACTGGAACATTTCATCGGGCGTACCTGGCGGGCCAACGGTATTGAAGCCGCGGCAGGGCATTCTCGGCATTTTGCTCGAAGACGTCGCCTCGAAAGCCATGTACACCAATGGAACATTTGCAGCAGGGGAGAGTATTAGCGCAACCGGCGATATCACCCCTGTAGCCTGGAAGCCGGAAGGCCATGCAGACCTCCCTTATACGATGACATACGACAGCACCAATTGTGTGCCGGCCGGGATTACGCCTGTCGTGTATGAAGGCGATGGTTCCAGTTTTGACCCCGATCTAGGCTATGTTCCTACCATGGTGCTGAATTGCCCCCGGGTAAACGGAACAAATGGCGCCGAACTCGTTTTCCTGAATCCCGGTAGTGGCCTTCTCTCAGGCATCGAATACTCCGAATACGACGTAGCGTTAAACCCTCCAGTTTCCGGAGGAGCATGCGTCGTAAATGCCATAGGCTATTCCAGAACCGAGGAAGTCGCCCTTAGCGTTCCAAACTTCACGGGTGTCGGAGCCGCCGGCTCATGCACTGCGCCTGGCGGCCTGCCCGTGGCGGTCACGTGGCCGCAAGGCAACGATCCAGACATAGGCTTGGCGGGCTACTCCTTTACGGCCACGCCAGTCACCCGCGATGCATCGATCGGCCAAGTCGCAAGCAATGCGGTAGCGATAAGCCCGGACGGAGGCGAGGCGTTGATTACGTATACAACTGCCGGGCTGCCGAGCGCGGCCGCATGGACGCCTAACCTCGATACGTTCCAGGCCATCGCGCCGCCTTCCGGTAGCCTGGGTGCTGTTCCGGTAGGCCTGTCGAATAACGGAACCGTCGCCCTGAACATACAAACTGCCACACAAAACACTGAAGCCGCGCTATGGACACCTGCGGGTGGTGTCGTGCCGCTAGGGTTCCTGGGCGGCGGCTCGAACAGCCTGCTGACCACTATCGCGCCCAACGACTCTGACATTCCCGGCACCACCTATTCCGGTGGCTCGGCGGAGAACAGTTCAGGCCAGTCGATCGCAACGATCGTCATCGGTCCTTGAGTCAGCTCGGCTTCGCCGTAAAGGAAGATCGGATGCGTGCATCCGATCTTCCGCCGGGTGTCGTGATAGCATGTGCCCTTTGACAATCACCAGGCATCGATACATTGAGCTGGCCTTGTTGCAGCGCGGCCATCCTTGCGCATGAAAGTGGTTATCTGAAGCATCGCCGACGCCATGCGTTCAAGCCTGCGCAAGATCACGGTTAAAGCGACAGGACCACTTCTATCCAAGCAATCACGCCTCTTTCTCTGGAATTTACTTTTGCGTTTTTGACTTTTCACTCTTCGCCTTGCCGATCAGGTCTGGAGCGCAAACAACCATCACCAACACACAGATTGTACCCATGCCTACGGGCAAACAAATGCCAACAGGAGTGAACAGCTTTTCGAGCATTCGATGCCAAGCGAATTGCCATCCTCCACTTTGAACTAACATAAAGAAAAAGGTCAGCTGTGATCCAATAGCGGCGGTGAAAAAAATGTAGATAACTTAAATCTTTTCAAGAATTGAACAGCCGCTGATCCGAAAAGTCCGCCAAATATTCCCGACACAAACCAATCGAACATAATTATCGTCCTTATTATTTTTTTTCACTTTGTTTTGGTGCTTCAGGCTGGATCAGCATAGGTTCCCTGGTCGCAGCTTGAATGGCCTTCTTTGCCGACGTACTCATCATCATTTGATTTACACGGATCACTACGCCTTCCGTCGTCTTCAAATTTGACATGGCATTGGCGACATTGGCTCCTTGGAACATCGCTGTCTGGTAGACCCCTCCCAAGGCACCAATACCCATCGTGCCAATAAGTGCATAAATCGAGAAACGTTGATCGAAAGCAGAGCTGAAATTCGAACCATTGCTGTACCAGTCGGACCCTGCCCCTATGGCAGCGCCTCCCGTATAAGTTGCTCCAGATACAACAGCACCTGTTCCGGCTGCTGCACCCAACGAATATCCCTGCGCTGCGATCCGATAAGCGGCCCACGCCTCTTGTCCCCACGCGGCCACAGCAGGTGCTGATGCAATAGCTACTGCCGTGCCCGCCTCGGCTGCCGCTACGCCAATCATGTTGTTGCCATCGCTGCTAACAGCATTATCCGCCTTGACCAATCCCCACTCGCCTCGATTATTCACATAGTCCTGAGCCGTGATGTATTGGTCCACTTGCAACCCCAACTGCGTGGCCAGCGGGTCGTTGACGTAGTCAATGGCTGTGCTGATCCCGTCTTTGTATTGGTCGGCGCAATTCAAACCGCTTGCGTTGCAACTGCGCACAAGGTCTTGTTCTTGTTTTGCCGACAGCTTTTCCGCATCGGTCTGAGCGGTTTGGATGCAGACTTGATCTCCGTTGCATTGCTTGATTTGATCTTGCAGCGCTTTGAGCTGGGGATGCGACAGGTAGTTGTAGCGCGTTCCGTCCAACGCCGTCGCCGCGCCGGTACCCCCACCCACGGCCGCGCCCACCGCGGTGCTGGCGAGTTGCAACATCGTGGCGAACTCCGGTGTTCCTGGCTTATAGCCTTGGCTGGTCAGGTAATCGGCCATCTGCTGAATCACCAGCTGATTGGCCGTCGCACCTAAAGCACCTTGCACCACATTGCCGCCGCCCAACGCGNAGTTGTACTTCATCCCGTCCAACGCCGTCGCCGCGCCGGTACCGCCACCCACGGCCGCGCCCACCGCGGTGCTGGCGAGTTGCAACATCGTGGCGAACTCCGGTGTTCCTGGCTTATAGCCTTGGCTGGTCAGGTAATCGGCCATCTGCTGAATCACCAGCTGATTGGCCGCCGCACCTAAAGCACCTTGCACCACATTGCCGCCGCCCAACGCGGCAATACCTGCGCCCACCACCCCGTGCAGAATGGTGCGTTCGGGACTGCCTTCGGCCCAGCCCATCGTGCTCGCCAGATCACCAGCTGCGGTCATGCCGACCTGTCCGGCGACTTGCCCCATCTCCAACTTCTCTTGCACTTTCTGCGCATCGAAGATCGGAGCCAGCGCCTGGTTGTCGAGCGAGGGGTTTCGATCTAACCCACTCAGGTCTTGAGTGGGGTTATCGCGCACGACGATCATGCCTTGTGCGATTCCCGCGTTGGTATCGCTGCTGCTATTTCCTTTCTGCGCGATGCCCAGGTTCAGGCCGCCACTGAAGCCGCTGTTGCCGTAGCCACCACCATTCGAGCCGTAACCACCGCCGATGCCGATGCTGCTGGCGCTGTAGTTGGCTTCATTGCGGATGTTCTCGTCAGTGAGGCTGCCGGTGTCGAGGACGTTCTCGCTCGGATCGGCACTGCTGGCGATCACGCCGCCGACCAGATGCGTGTTGCCGCCCACCACGATGGTGAAACCACCGCTACCGGCCTGGATGCCGCTCACGTCGGTCACGCTCTGGTAATGGCTGTCGGTCTTGCTCTGGTTGTAGCTCAGGCCGCCGCCACTGCTCATGCCGCCATAGCCGATCACCACTTGGCCGTTGGCCTGCATCTGCTTGCTGGCGTAGTCGTCGGTGTCCTGTTCGCTTTGGATCAGCAGGTTGTTGCCGATGGCGCCGATCACCTGTTGACCGGTGAGCTGCGCACCCTTGATCGTGGTGTCGTTGCCGCTGACGAGTGTCAACGTACCGTTGGCGGTCACGGTGGTGTCGGTGTGCGTCATGCCGTTGCCGTGTGCATTGCCCTTGCCAACGCAGCTTCGGCATAGATACCGAAGCCGCTGCTGCCAATCAGCACACCGACGCCGGCGCTGGTGTTTTCGTTGTTGTTTTGAAGCGTGTGGTTTTCTGCCTGGCTGAGGAGGTTGAGGTTGTTTTGTGCAGCAAGTGCGACATCTTGGCCGCTAACCTGGCTGCCGACGATGTTCAGGTCGCCGCCGGTAGCCGCGA
>NZ_JADIKJ010000021.1:0-40875 GCF_044904675.1 Dyella jejuensis
TCTGCGTGATGCCTGGCTGCCCGCGGCATTGGCCAGGGCGCTTTGACAGAATCACCTTTTATGCACAACCGCTGGAGCTGGCTTTCCTATTGCCTCAAGCTAGCCTTGTTGTTACCGGTGGCGTGTCGACCACGACGACGACGTTACTTGTTGGTCTGCCGATTCTTTCGGTTCCGCGCACGTTGGAGCAACACAAAGTTGCTCACATGCTGGAACGGAGCGGAGCGGAGCGGCCAAGATAGCTGATGGGGGAGACGTGGAGCGCATTGCTCAGGACATCAGCGAGTTACTAGTCAATTCGAAGTACAGGCAGGCGGCCATACGAATTGCCACGAAGTATATGGCAACTCAATTTGAAAATAATGCCCCCAGTGTTGTCGGAAACTAAAATGCAGGGACAAGCCGTGCTACGAGGATTTCAACTGTCAATTGTGAGTCAATAGGCATCTGAATCAAGATGCTCGGAGTATGCAATTTATGAGAGTTTCGGCAATCAACTATCTCCTTTTGGGTGTAGTCGCCTTTGCAGCTTTCTTTGGTATCCAGACGTTGGTCGTTCCTCATTATCTGCCGACGCCGACCATTGAGAATTTAGCCATCCTTTAGAGGTGAGTGGAAGCTACACATATTATAAAGGATCTCGCACGCAGAGCGTCGTCTGGGTGAATAATAAGCCGTTCTATTGTGGTGCGAGTGCCATGGGTTATTATACTTGCCTTAGATATACAAATGGTTTGCCACAACGATCGCCAATTACCGTACAGATTGTAAATCTGAAAACAGCTTACTGTGATATAGCGATGGCAATGAATATTAAATCTTCGGGCGCAGAATTGTTTAGTCAAACCCCTGTTCAGTGTATAAATGCCTGGAGAAATGGAAACAATTTTTGGTTTTCTGCCTTTTCTTTGATTATTGCGATCTTGGTCGTAGGCTTTACTCACATTTTTCTCACTAGTAGGGATAAGATGGTATGAGCGCTCTGACAAGTTTGGCTGGGCCGAGCAACTTTCATCTGAAGAAGAGAGTTTCCGGAGAGTCGATGGAGCGAATTGCTGAAAACATAAGCGAATTTCCAGGTGATCTAAAGTACAAGCGAGCGGCTAAAAGGATGGCTGTGAGATATATGGCATTTCATTTTGAAAAAGATGCGAATAAATTGAGGCCGGAAAATATACTTGAGGTATGCTCGCAATGAAAGATTCGGCAATCCATTATATCCTCCTTGGCGCTATAGTATTTGCAGCTTTCTTTGGCATTCAGGCGATGGTCGTTTCTCATTACTTTCCGGTACCTGATACTGAGGACTTTAACCATCCTTTAGAGGTGACTGGAACCTATAAATATTATAAAGCTTCTCGCGGTGCGAGCACTGTTTGGGTAAATAACACGCCGTTCTATTGTGGGGCTGGAGCTATAAGCTTTTATACCTGTCTTCGATATACAGAACGTTTGCCGCAGCGGGCAGTCATTACCGTGCAAATTGTAAACATAAAAATGATATACGGCGATATTGCGATGGCAATGAATATCAAGTCATCAGGTGCGGAATTATTCATTCAAACCCCCGCTCAATGCATAAATGCGTGGAGAAATGAAAATATTTATTGGTTTTCCAGCTTGTCTTTGATTATTGCGATTTTTGTTGTGGGCTGTACACGTATTATTCTCACTCGGAATAGGATGACAACATGAGCGCAGTGACGAGTTTGGAGACATGGGCTGAGAATTTCTCCTCTGAGGAAGGGAATGGAAATATCATTTCCTCATTCGCTGGGCTCGGCGTAGATTCCGTGGCCTTGTGTGAAGATATTAGTCTTTATTTAAGTGGTAAAGCGACACTTAATCAGCTAATGGTTGATGCTTATAAGATCGCTCGTGACGCTTCTGAGCTCGTTGTCGAGGTTCAAAAGTCTGATACTGTCCTCGGGAAGGTCATGGGCCGAATCTTTGCAATTGCCTCTGTGCCTGGCGATGTAGCCGATGTTGTGGCTAAAGTCGATGGCGCGAAGGGTGTGAGTGGTTTATCAACTTCAGATATTTTTGCGATATTAGGCGACGTGCTTGACATGGACGGAAGCTTGGTCGCAATTGCCGGGGTTGTTGACCCTCCTGTCGAAGCTGTTGGCCTTACTATCAAGACGGCTGCGTGGGGATTGGGGGTGTGGTCGGTTCATTTGTCCGAAGAGGAGGATTCGCAAGAGGGTCAGCAAAATACTGCTTCCGAATCTGAATCCAATCCGCAGCCTGCGACTATTACTCCCACCGGTAGCGCTGACCCAGGCGTCACTATGGGTTCGGGCACCGTGACTCAGTCCGATGGCTCTCAAGCCACATATCAATCCGGCGCCAATGGTCTAGTCAACAGCGATTCGTGGACATCTACCAATCAGACGACTGAAACCGATACGCTGAATGCTGATGGCTCGACCACCAGCAAGATTACTTATGCCAACGGTACCTATGCCACTGTGACTGACGATGGCCACGGTAATGTGACCACCGACTACTTCACCCAGAATGGCATCGAAACCCGTTCGACTTGGATACATTCCGATGGTACGTCGGGCTCGGTAACGGTGTATCAGGATGGTTTGACCAATATCCCGAATGGCCCTCCGCCTTATACGGTTCCGCTATCCGAGGCGATGATCATCCAGAATCCTGATGGCAGCTACGAGAATGTCAGCTCAAATTCGCAAGACCAAACGCTGACAACCAACTACAGCTCCACCGGAGACCAGACGGGTCAAAGCAGCGCGACTGGAGCGGGCTCCAACGATTTGACCGTGGCCAGTAGTAGCACGCCCATCAATAACGGTGCAGGCGAGGAGATAACTAACAACTACAACGCGGCGGGCAATTGGATCGGCGATACCTGGGTCAGTATTGCAGGCGCGGGCGTCTATGTGGCCTGGGCCAATACCAACATGACCAAAGGGACAAGCGTCGTTAATGCCAGCGGCGTGGAAATCACCAATGACACGGCGGTAGATGGGAGTATCTGGCGCGACACTGCGGAGGGGAACGGAACCACGATCACCCACCTCAATGCGCAGGGAACGCTGCTTTCGGATCAGTGGACTGACACGGATGGAGCCAGTGGCACGGATACCTTCGATTCCGACTCCTCGGGCTCGGGCACCTTCAGTAATGCGGACGGTAGTGGCGGCACGGTGACCCTCGGGGCGCAGGGCGACATCACCATCACCAATACCAACCAAAGTGGGCAGACGACCAGCACGGATGTCTGGCATCAGGCCACGGACAGCTATGACATCACACTGTTCAATTCCGATGGCAGCATGAGTTCGGACTACGACTACTTGGCCAATGGCAATGTCGTCGTTACGGATTACAACAGCGACGGTTCAGTGGCGGCTCAGAGTCTCAATGTAGTCCAAAGACTACACGTATGTAGGGCAACTCCCATATTCGTTATGTTGTAAGGAATGTAAGCTACATATTAAGGTGCAATCTATTCATTAGAGGGCACGGGGCACACGAAATTCGTCAATGGAAGACGTGCAGGACTTTAAAGTCTGGCGCGCTCATTCCATGTGGCCAGCGGGCGCCCTGCGAGTCCCCATGGTTACCATTGCAAGTGGGAAGCGAGCCTGCACGTCAGGCTGGCCAGGGGAGAAGGAAGCAAATGTGGCAAGCAAAGGATGGCTTGGGGCGAAGGCAACACTCTCGCGTTGAGCCGAGCGACACACCGAAACCGCAAGGCGCTGGGCGTGTTCTTATAGCCGGCGAATTCGCGAATAATTGGGGACATCTCGGCTGCATGCTCGCGATGGCGCGTGCCTATCGCGCCGCTGGGCACGAGGTGGTTTTGGCTGTCAGTGACTTGAATGCGGCCCGATTCTTCTTCTCAGGCGATGACTTCCCGCTGCTTCAGGCCCCCGTACTTCGTATTACTCAGCATCCCGCAGCTCACCAAGGAGCAGCGCTCAATTTTGCCGATCTGTTGTGGCGGCTAGGCTATGCAGATCCCGTTGCACTTGCTGCGGCCACGGAGGCATGGGTAGCGCTGCTCGCCCAGATAGACCCGACACTGCTGGTGTATGTCAACGCACCCACTGCGGTGCTGGCAGCGCGTGTTCGGTGTACGCCGACCCTTTTTGTGGGGGGCGCGTTTGACGTTCCACCAACTCTCACCCCGTTGCCCATCTTTCGGGAAGCAGTCGACCCCTCTGTACAAGAACTTGCGATGCTGCGGGAAGCGGAGGTCACGGAAAACATCAATTCGATTCTGAGTCGATTTCAACAACCCGCTCTCAAGTTCTTGGGAGAACTCTTCCCCGCAGAGCAGGTAAGACTCACCACGTTGCCCGAACTGGATCCCTTCGGTTCTCGCCTCCAGGAGCAATACGTCGGGCCAATATTTGCACTGCCTGCCTTTCATCGCGCTGGGTGGAAAAACACTGGTGCAGGCACTCGAATTTTTGCGTATCTGCACCCGCAAGCACCTGCCTGTGAAAGTGTTCTACAGGCACTCAATAGCCTTGAGGCCGAAATACTCTGCGTCATGCCCGGCTGCCCACCGCAGTGGCCAGCAAGTTTCGACCGCATCGCGTTCTATGCACAGCCATTGGAACTGGCTTTCCTGTTGCCAAGGGCGCGTCTCGTCATCACCAGTGGCGTGGCGACCACGACAACATCGTTGCTTATCGGGCTGCCGGTCCTTTCGGTTCCACGCACGTTGGAGCAACACGTGGTCGCCCATGCGTTGGCGCAGACTGGAGCAGCCAAGACTGTAGAGGGTGGTGCTTCAGTGGAAAGCATTGCCAGGGATATTGGTGAATTATTGGAGGTTCCGAATTACAGGCAAGCAGCCGTGCAGATTGCCATGAAGTATATGGTGGTCAAATTCGAGAATAACGCACAACTTCTTGTGGGGGAATGAAGCAATGACCGGCTCATTATTTTTCAAGATTGCAATCGGTTTATTTATTTTCTTGGCGGCGATCACCTATCAGTTTGGAAAGCTAAAAAAACTGGCTCCAAGTTTAGATGATTTCAAGAAAACGACGGATATTTCTGGGGCTTATTCATATCAGAAGTTTGGGAAAAATTACGAAACGCAGGTGGACGGAAAGTACATATATTGTGGCGTTAATTACAGCGGTGGCGTGGGTTCGTGCATCGCGCATTTAAAGGAGGTTCCACCAAACAGTCAGGTTACGGTCACTGTGGCTTCGATTAAGACAAATGGTGGAGACGTGCTGTGCGCAAGTAGTATCAAGTTTGAAGGTAGGGAAATATACAGAAAATCACCGGAAAAGATTTTCAGTGACTGGTGGTTTACAAGTCGCCTGCATGTAACGATTATTCCAATGCTTCTGGTTGCCATTTATCTCGTCATCATATTCGTATTCTTTACTCAGAGGGGGTGATTTCATGGGTCTCGGTCTCGACTTTGCAAGCACCGCGCTGGATGCCAAAAACCTGGGTGCGGATGTTTTGGATTATTTGGGTAGTAATGAAAACGACCTGACGGATACACTGGTTGACCTGACCAAGTTATGCATTGATCTCACGAATACGCTAAAGGATTTTGAAGAAGCACCGGCTACAGAGCTTCTTTCGAAAATTCTCGGCGTGCCAGCCATGGTGGCTGATGCAGCTCAAATAATGGATAAGATAGAGACAATTAAATCGGGTGACGGGACTTCTGCCGATATATTGACGACCATAGGTGACTTGATAGATCTATATGGAAATTTCGCCGAAATTTGCCCGCCCTTGGAACCGAGCGCCCTTGCGGCAAAGGTAATTGCATGGGGGATCGGTGTTGCTGCAGCACAAATAGACCCATCCGAGAGCGTAAATACGTCCAATAACAGCTCACAATCGTCCTCGACCTCTCAAGACCCTCAGGCAGCCACCCTTACCACCGCAGTCGCTCCCAACCCTGGTGTTACGGATGGTTCCGGCACACTGACCCAGTCCGATGGCACCCAAGACACATATCAGTCGGGCAGCAATGGCCTGATCAGCGGCGACTCCTGGACGGCGACCGACCAGACGTCAGGCACCGACACGCTCAATGCGGACGGTTCGACTACCAGCAAGATCACCTACGCCAACGGTACTTACGTCACTGTCACTGACGACGGCCTTGGCAATATCACCACCGACTATTTCACGCAGAATGGCATCGAAACCCGTTCGACCTGGGTGCACTCCGATGGCACGTCAGGCTCCGTAACGGTGTATCAGGACGGTTTGACCAACCTCCCGGATAGCACCACCCCTTATACGGTTCCGCTATCCGAGTCGATGATCATCCAGAACCCTGATGGCAGCTACGAGAATTTCAGCTCAAATTCGCAAGACCAATCACTCACAACCAACTATAGCGCCGCCGGAGACCAGACTGGTCAAGGCAGTGCCACTGGAGCGGGCACCAACGATCTGACCGTGGCCAGTAGCACCACTGCTACCAGCGGTGGTGAACAGATAACCAATAACTACAACGCGGCGGGCAACTGGATCGGCAATACCTGGGTCAGTACTTCAGACGCAGGCGTTTTTGTGGCCTGGGCCAATACCAACATAACCAAAGGAACAAGCGTCGTTAATGCCAGCGGCGTGGAAATCACCAATGACACGGCGGTCGATGGCAGTATCTGGCGCGACACTGCGGAGGGTAACGGGAACACCATCACCCACCTCAACGCGCAGGGAACGCTGCTTTCGGATCAGTGGACTGACACGGACGGAGCGAACGGCTCGGATACCTTTGATTCCGGCTCCTCGGGCTCTGGCACCTTCAGTAATGCGGACGGTAGTGGTGGCACGGTGACCCTCGAGGCACAGGGTGACATCACCATTACCAATACCAACAAGAGCGGGCAGACGACGAGCACGGATGTCTGGCATCAGGCTACGGGCAGCTATGACATCACACTGTTCAATTCCAATGGCAGCATGAGTTCGGACTACGACTACTTGGCCAATGGCAATGTCGTCGTTACTGAGTACAACAGCGATGGTAGTGTCGCCGATCAGCAAACCGTTGCAGCCGGCCTGGTGATCGATCCCGACGGATCCAGTTTTGGCGATGTCGTCAACGCGGACGGTACTTACACAGTCTATTTCGAAAATGCTTCCGGCGACACTACCGCTTGGCAGTTCAGCGTCAGCGGCGAGCTCACCGGCAGTTATCACACCACGAGCAATAATTCCCAGGCCTCGGCGTGGACAGGTACGTTTACGAATGGGCAGGCATGGACTAGTAGTGATAATTCCTCCACGGCCCACTTTACCGATTCGCAAGGCAATACCTGGACCATATACACGAACTCGTCAGGGCAGGAGACGGGTGGCGACTACAGCAACGCATCGACCGGGGCGCATGGCTCCGTCACGTACAACTCAGATGGCTCTAACGAAGAGGTCAATTACGCTGCGGATGGTAGTTCGTACACCATTTTCACCGGCGCGAATGGTGAGGTCAGTAACGAATACTTTGACGCCAGCGGTACCGAAACCAGCGACGTGTGGCAAAATACTGATGGAAGCGGTGGCGGAGACATTTACAATACGGACGGCAGTTCGGAAACCTACATTAAGGATGCGTCAGGTAACACAAGTTACTTCTATTACAACGACCAAGGCGAATTGACGGGTGTTGAGTGGAGTAGCGGCAATAGCGATGTAACCACTTCCACCGGTACCAATGCTGCGGGTGCCGTGGTCATCACCAGCACCAACAGTTACGATGGCTCTAGCGTCGTCGAGACGCTCAATCAAAACGGCAGCCAAACCATCGTGGGCAGCGACGGACTAGGCAATACCGGCACGTTCAATACCAGTGCAGACGGGGCCTCGAGCGACAGTTGGCAAAATGCAAATGGCAGTACGGGCACGGCCATTACCAATGCCAATGGCTCCGGCTCCAGCACATTCGTCACGACCTATGGTTCGGGCAGTGGCAAAACGACCAACGCGGATGGCAGTTACAGCGCCTTTACCACCGATACGTGGGGCAATACCAGCACTGACAACTACAACGTCCAAGATGTGCTGACCGGTGTAGCCTGGAGTAGCAACAACACCGACGTGACCAGTACGACCAGCACCAATGCAGCGGGAGCTACGGTCACCACCAACAGCAATGGCTACGATCACTCCAGTATCGTCACCACGGTCAATAGCGATGGCAGCGAGACCATCGCCTACAGTGACGGGAATGGCAACAGCATTACGGATAGCTACAACGCCAGCGGGTTACTCACAGCAGATGCCTGGACCCAATCCGATGGGACGACGGGTAGCGACAACTATTATGGTGGCCTCGGCATTGACGGCCCCTTTTCGACCATCATCCATGCAGGTGCCGGCGGCACAGAAACCGCACCCCTTGTGGTTATCGCAGGTAGCGGAAGTGCGACAGTCTACGCGGGCGCTGGGTTCGATCAAATCCAAGGCGGTAGCGGTGCTAACACCATTGAAAGTGGCTCGGGCTCCGCAAAGATAGTGGGTGGTACCGGGCAGTCGACTTACGTATACAACCTGGGCGATGGGTCGGACACGATCGACGAAAACGCTACAACGGCCGGCACCGATGTACTGGAGTTCGGTGCCGGTATCAGCTCATCCGATTTGACTTATAGCTATAACTCGACCTCGAACACCCTGACCATCGGCTTTGGGGCGTTGTCCGATACGACGTTGACCGTGGCGGGCTTCGAGGCTTCGCAACCCAGTCAACATCAGATCACGACATTCTCGTTTGCCGATGGTACGACCCTGACTCAATTGCAGGTCTTTCAGAAGGCCGTTGCCATCAACGGAACGACTGGAAACGACTCACTGGTGGGTACCACGGGTGCGGACTATTTCGATGGTGACGGTGGAAACGATACGGTAATCGGTAACGGCGGTAGCGATACCTTCGTGTTCAATGCTGGTTATGGGCAACTCACCATCGACGAGACCTATTCCAGTGGTCAACAGCCCGTGTTGCAACTGGGGGCGGGGATCACCGCATCTGCGCTGAAAGTGACAGAGAATGGCGCCGATCTGGTGCTTACCGACGGCGTCAGCGGCGACCAGATCACTCTGGACGGCATGTGGTCATCGAGTAGTGACGGCGTGGCAGTCGTCCAGTTCGCCGACGGTACCAGCCTGGTTGCAGCACAACTGAAGCAGACGGGAATGACCGGTACGACCGGTAGCGACACGATCTACGGTACATCGGGCGCTGATCTGATCGATGGCAAGGGCGGCGGCGATATCGAATATGGTGAAGGTGGCAGCGATACTTTCGTATTCAACGCTAGTTACGGCCAACTAGAGATCAACGAGAGCTATACAACCGGCCAGGTACCGGTGTTGCAATTGGGAACTGGGATCACCGCGTCCGCGCTTCAGGTCACGTCGAATGGCACCAATTTGATATTGACCGACGGTATCAGTGGCGATCAAATCACCCTGGACGGCATGCTTTCTAGCAGCGGTGATGGTGTTGCGGCCGTGCAGCTCGCCGATGGCACGAGCCTGACGGCATCGCAGTTGATCCAGATGGAGATGACTGGAACAACTGGCAGCGACACGCTCTATGGCACGTCGGGTGCCGATCTGATCGACGGTAAAGGCGGTGGTGATTCCGTCAACGGTGGTGGCGGTAGCGACACCTTCGTCTACAACGAGGGCTACGGCGAGTTGGTCATCAATGAAAGCTACTCGAATGGTCAACAACCCGTGTTGGAGCTTGGCGCGGGCATCACAGCGTCGACGCTGCTGGTCTCGTCGGATAGCAACAACGGGCATGACGATCTGGTTCTCACGGATGGAATCAGTGGCGATCAAATCTATTTGCTGGGTGAAGATTCACTTCCCAACACTGGCGTAGCCGAAGTGCAGTTGGCTGATGGAACGACGTATACCGCGGCTCAACTCATCCAGATGTCGCATGACATCAACGGAACGACCGGCGACGACACCCTGGACGGCACAGCCGGGGCAGACTTTTTTGATGGCAAGGGTGGCAATGATCTCGAAATTGGCGAGGGCGGCAATGATACTTTTGCGTTCGACGCCGGTTACGGCCAGCTTACCATTGACGAAAATTACTTGAATGGTCAGCAGCCTGTGCTCCAATTGGGCGCGGGCATCACGGCCTCGTCGCTGCAAGTCACGACGAACGGCGAGGATCTGTTCCTGGCTGACGGTGTCACGGGCGACTCCATTGATCTGGAGAGCATGTGGGCGAGCCCATATTGGGGTGTCGCTAGCGTGCAATTGGCCGACGGCACCACGTTGACCGCAAGCCAGTTGATCCAGATGGGCGTGACGACAACGGGTACGACCGGCAACGACAGCATGTATGGCACCTCGAATGCCGAGTTGTTCGATGGAAAGGGCGGAAACGATTACATCAACGGTGGCGGCGGTAGCGACACGTTCGTATTTAATGCTGGCTATGGTCAGCTGAGCATTGAAGAGAACAACGACACCGGTAATCTGCTGGAGCCGCGAGATACCTTCCCCACCGGCGTAGTGCCCGTGCTCGAACTTGGCGCCGGCATCACCCTGGCTAATCTGAAAGTGACGGTGGGTAATAGTATCGTCTTGACCGACGGCATTGCGGGCGATCAGATTACCCTCGATGGCGAGGGCGCTTATGGTGGCTACGGTGTCGCTGAAGTGCAATTCGCTGATGGAACCACGTTGACCGCCGCGCAGCTCATCGCACTTGGCTTCATCGGTACGACTGGCAATGATTATATTGTCGGCGACCCCGATAACGAATTGATCGATGGTAAAGGTGGGGATGACACAGTCGTGGGTGGAGGTGGCCAAGACACCTTCGTATTCGACGCCGGCTACGGTCAATTGAATATCACTGAGACAAACAGCGGTAACGCCGTTCTCGAGCTAGGCCCTGGGATTACCGAATCATCGCTGCACGTGTCGACACAGGCTGCCGCGTATTACCCAACCTACACGTTTGGAAACATGTACATCACAGATGGCATAACCGGTGATGAAATCACTATAAACGGCGGGTGGGACAATTACGGAAACGGTATCGGCACCATCCAATTTGCCGATGGCACGACCATGACCATGGCGCAGCTAGAACAACTTGAAATGCAAGGCACGTCAGGTAACGACGTCATCTATGGGACGTTGGGTTCCGATCTTCTCGATGGAAAAGGCGGCAACGACACCATTTACGGCAGTGAGTGGAGTACAGATCCAAATGACTATCCCTATGTGCCGGGGGACGGTAACGATACGTTCGTATTTAATGCTGGCTATGGTCAGTTGACGATCTGGGACCAATATCGCAGCGCGGCAAATGGCCAGGGTAACGTCCAAAACGGAGAGCCTGCTGAGACCCCCATTATCCAACTGGGCTCAGGCATCACAGAGTCGGCGCTACAGGTGACATCAAATGGGCTTGACCTCATTTTGACGGACGGCATAAGCGGAGATCAAATCACCATCAAGGACATGATGGCTGGAGATGCGGGTTCGACAACGTGGGGCATAGCAGCCGTGCAATTTGCCGATGGCACAACGTTGACCGCTGCCCAATTGGAACAAATGGAAATGACCGGGACCACCGGCAACGACACGATCTATGGCACCGCAGGTGCCGACCTGCTCGATGGCAAGGGCGGTGACGATTCTATCGTTGGCGGTGGCGGCAACGATACCTTTGTCTTCAACGCCGGATATGGACAGCTTGTCATTAATGAAAGCTACAGCAGCGAACAACAGCCGGTACTGCAGCTCGGCACTGGCATTTCAGCATCCAATTTGCATGTTACATCCGATGGCACGAGCCTATTCCTGACCGATGGCGTCAGCGGCGACGAGATTACGCTGTTTGATGAATTGCGGTACGAAGATGAAGGCGTCGGCGAGGTGACCTTTGCCGACGGCACGTCCTTGACCGCAGCGCAGCTCAATCAAATGGAAATGACGGGTACATCCGGGAATGACACCCTCTACGGGACCTATACCAACGATGTGATCGACGGCAAGGGCGGAAACGATTTAGTCATCGGCGCGGCGGGATCGGACACCTTTGTCTTCGATGCGGGCTATGGCCAGTTGGAGATCCAGGACTCGGCATACTCTTCCTCAATATTGCAGTTTGGCGCGGGGATCACTGCCTCGTCACTGCATGTCACATTTAGCGGTAGCAATTTGATTGTCACGGATGGCATCGCGGGTGACCAGATCACCATCGACAATATGTGGTCCAACAGCAGTGAGTACGGTGTTGTCGGGGTCGACTTTGCCGATGGCAGTACGCTGACGGCGGCCCAGCTTATCCAGTTGGAACTGACCGGGACAACGGGCAACGACACCATTACGGGTACAACCGGTGCTGATCTGATCGACGGCAAAGGTGGTAATGATTCCGTGACCGGTGATGGTGGCAGCGATACCTTTGTTTTCAACGCTGGCTATGGGCAGTTGACGATCAACGAGGCCTATACCAGTGGCCAGACGCCGGTATTGGAGCTCGGTGCTGGCATCACCGCCTCGGCACTTCATGCCACGAAGAGCGGCAACAACCTGGTGTTAACCGATGGCGTGACAGGCGACCAAATCACTTTGATTAACATGTGGACGACCAGTGGCGATGGCGTGGCGAGCTTGGCGCTGTCGAACGGTACGACGCTGACGCGGGCGCAGATCATCGCGTTGGAAATGACCGGTACGACGGGTAATGACACGATCACGGGCACGTCGGGCGCTGATCTGATCGACGGCAAAGGTGGTGATGACTCCGTGACCGGTGATGGCGGCAGCGATACCTTTGTGTTCAATTCCGGCTATGGACAGCTGACGATCAATGAGACCTATACCGGTGGCCAGACACCGGTGTTGGAACTCGGTGCTGGCATTACGACCTCGGCACTTCACGCCACGAAAAGCGGTAACAATTTGGTGCTAACCGATGGGGTCAGCGGCGATCAAATCACCCTGGTCAACATGTGGACAACCAGTACAGATGGCGTTGCGAGTCTGGAACTGTCCAATGGTACGACCCTGACACGGGCCCAGATCATCGCACTGGAAATGACTGGGACGACAGGTAACGACACCATCACAGGTACGACGGGCGCTGATCTGATCGATGGCAAGGGCGGCAACGACTCGGTGACGGGCGATGGCGGTAACGACACCTTCGTTTTCGACTCCGGTTACGGGCATTTGGCGATCAATGAGGTCTACACCAGTGGTCAGACACCCGTATTGAAGTTCGGTCCGGGGATTACCTCCTCGGCGCTGAAAGTAACGAAAAGCGGCAGCAATGTAGTCGTCACCGATGGCGTGACAGGCGACCAAATAACCTTGGATGGTATGGATACGAGCAGCACCGATGGCGTCGCTACGGTGCAGTTCTCCAATGGTACATCGCTCACACGGGCTCAGTTGATTGGGATGATTGGCCAAACGCCAACGCCCACCCCGACGCCTACGCCTACGCCCACCCCGACGCCCACACCCACCCCGACGCCCACACCCACACCTACTGTGCTGACAGCGGGACCGAGTAACACGCTAGTCAGCACCAATGGCGTGGACATTCTGGAAGCGAATTCGAGCAACGATACGCTGACAGGCGGCTCGGGTACGGATACGCTGGAAAGCGGCGTAGGCAATACGCTGATGCATGGCGGTTCCGGCGCAGAAACCTACCTGTTCAACGCGGGCTTCGGCCAAGACACCCTCGTTGCCAACGATAACGCCACCAGCAATACGATCCAGTTCGGTGTGGGGATCACGGTTTCGGATCTGGAGTTTGAAACGGACGGCAGTGAATTGCTGATCGAGGACACAGTTTCGAATGGTAGCGACGGCCAGGCCAGCTCCATCACGCTGCCCGATCACTTCGTCAACGGCTCGCCAGTGAACGACGTCGGCGAATTGCTGTTCAGCGACGGCAGCTACGTAACCATGGGGCAGATCAATCAGTTGTTCGCCTCGCCATCGCCATCGCCATCGCCAGCACCTTCGCCGACGCCGACCACAGTGCTGACCGCTGGATCGAGCAACACCCTGATCAGCGACAACGGCATCGATCTGCTTGAAGCCAACTCCGGCAACGACACGTTGACGGGTGGTTCCAATATGGACACGTTGGAGAGCGGCGTGGGTAACACGCTGATGAACGGCGGTTCTGGTGCGGAAACCTTCCTGTTCAATACGGGCTTTGGCCAGGACACCATCGTGGCCAATGGCAAGGCGACGAGCAACACGATCCAGTTTGGCGCGGGGATCACGGTTTCGGATCTGGAATTCGAAACGGACGGCAGTGAACTGCTCATTCTGGACACGACGTCGAACGGAGGCGACGGCCAGGCCAGTTCCATTACCTTGCCCGATCATTTCGTCAACGGTTCGCCGGTGACCGACGTGGGCGAGCTGGTATTCAGTGATGGAAGCTACGTGACGATGGCGCAGATCAATCAGCTGTTTGCGTCCTCGCCGTCGGCATCGCCGGCAGCTACGCCTGCCATGGCGCCGATCGATCGTGCGTCGACTGCATCGAACACGAGTTCGGCGGTGACATCCTCATCAAGCAGCTCAAGCGTCGTTAGCCAGCCTCATGAAATGGACGTGCCGGAAAACGCCCTGGTACTGCAGGTCAATCCGTTGATCCACGCCATGGCGAGCTTCAGTGGAACCAGCCTGGCGGCGGATGCTGCGCTGACCCTCACGTACAAAACCGAGGATGGAGCCATGTTGCACGTGGCGGCGTAGCGTTCTCCGGCTGCCTCATCGCCAGGGTAGTGACTCGTGGATTAGCCGATCAATGGCGGTTCGGCGGACTTTGCAGGCCTCACGCTTGGAGTCCGCCGAATCGCCGGCGTCAAAGCTATGTGTCATTTCCGTAACGACGGTGCGATCTATCTGGCTCATTTCACTCACGACGTTCGTTACACATGCCGCGCCGAATCGTTTTCATCCATCAAAATGCTCCAGGACAATTCAAGCATCTTCTGACTCATTGCGCGCAAAGCCCTGAGTATGAGGAGGTGGTAGTCATCGGCGAGAAGCGCCGCGTTCTCGCTCATTTTCCGCGTGCCGTGCCGGGCGTGAAATTTCACGTCTATGAAATGGCGGAGATAACCCCCGGGCAATTGCCACCGGAATTGCTGTACACGGCAAACGCGATGCGTAGAGGGCGTGCGGTAGCCCTGTGCCTGCAAAGTTTGCGCAGCACCGGGTTCCGACCGGATGTGATCTACGGACACCCGGGGTGGGGCGACACGCTGCACGTACGCGATGTCTTTCCGGAAGCGCGGATCATCAATTACTGCGAGTTCTACTTTAATCGGGAAGGCCAGGACATCGGTTTCGATCCTGAATTCCAGGCCGAAGTGACAGATGCCTATCGCGTTCGCACGGACAACATGACTCAGCTGTCCAGCCTGGTGGATGCGGATGCCGGCATCAGTCCCACATTTTGGCAGCGATCCCGCTATCCGGAGCTGCTACGCAAATCCATCTCGGTCATCCACGACGGTATCGATCTGGATGTCGTGCGCCCCGATCCGGCTGCCGAGGTCGTGCTACCGCATGCTTCGCTTCGCTTGAGCCGGCAGACACCCGTCATTACCTATGTCGCCCGAAATCTGGAGCCTTATCGCGGGTTTCACGTATTTATGCGCTCGTTGCCGGCCATACAGGCTGCATTGCCGGATGCGCGGATCGTGATCGTCGGTGGCGATGACGTGTCGTACAGCAAAAAGCCTGCACGAGGCGGGACCTATCGCGAAATGATGCTGAGCGAGCTGGGGGCGCGGCTGGACACCTCTCGCGTGCACTTTCTTGGCCGCATTCCCTACGCCCAGTATCTACGCGTGCTGCAGGTATCGAGTGTCCACGTTTACCTTACTTATCCCTTCGTGTTGTCGTGGTCGATGCTGGAAGCCATGGCGACTGGAGGCATGGTCGTTGCCTCAAGAACCGCCCCTGTCCAGGAGGTCATCGAAGATGGCATCAATGGCCGTCTCGTCGATTTCTTCTCACACCAGGATCTGACCGAAGCGGTATCCAAAGCGTGTCTTGAACGGGATTCGCTCGACGCGCTGCGCCACGCAGCTCGAGAAACGGTGGCGAAGCGTTTTGATCTCAAAAGAATTTGCCTGAGCCAGCAATTAGCCTTGCTGGATCCCGCTTACCCACCCGCATTCGTTTCTGCGAGTGCTACGCAATGACTGCCAGGATGATTGACATGGTGAATGAATTCGCCAAGCCGACGTGCAACCAGCACGTCATCGCGACAATGGAACGCATCGCATGAGCGCCGTAGAAGCTACCGTGACGGCGGACAAGCCGGATGCCAGGCCGGATCCAGGCCTGGCGCTGCTCCTTCTGATTGCCGGGTTTCATGGCGTTCCGGCCGAGGCGAGCCAGATTCGTCACAACGCCGGATTGCAGCGTGGTGTTTTTGAAGAAGGTGACCTAGTACTCGCGGCCCGCTCCCTGGGGCTGCGCTCACGTGCCATGCCGCTGCGGGTAGATCGCATGGATCGTTTGCCGCTGCCAGCGTTGGTGATGGACAAGCAGGGTGACCACTTCGTCATTGCGGCGATCAAGGATCAAACCGTCCTCGTGCAGGAGGCGAACACCAAGGCACCGACAGTACATAGCCGCGATGCGATCATTGCCCGTTCGAATGGTCGCGTGTTGCTGTTTGCCTCAAGGGCTTCGCTGGCCGGCGAACTGGCCAGGTTCGACTTCTCCTGGTTTCTGCCGGCCATGGTGAAATACCGGCACAACCTCTTGGAGGTGCTGGGCGTTTCGGCTGTTCTGCAGTTGTTCGGTCTCGTCACGCCTTTGATGTTCCAGGTGGTAATGGACAAGGTTCTCACCAACCGGGCCGAATCGACGCTTATTGTCATATGCGTCGCGCTGCTGGCCAGCAGCTTGTTCGAAGTCTTGCTGACCGGCTTGCGCAACTACGTCTTTGCGCACACCACCAACCGGATCGACGTGGAGCTGGGGTCGGTGTCACTTTGATTTAGGTGCAAATAGTGGCGCTTTGGCCCGTTGATTAACTTATTGATTCACATGGAAATATCTTGGATGTCCGACCAACATGTTGCGTAAAATCAACGACTTGCTGTTAACCTCTGGCACGTCCCCATGGAAAGATCAGAGGCAGGCATGCAGTACTGGCAGACGCCATATCTTGGACTGCGATCGATCCCGAAAGAGCTCAACCAATTCGAGCTCAACGCGTTTTTCACCTACTCGCCGAAGGAGCAACGCGCGATTCTCGCCAAGCGCGACACGCTGCATCGTCTAGGTTTAGCACTGCAGATCGGCTTTATCCGGATGACCGGCAGCGTGCTTGCCGCTGTCAAGGTAGTCCCTGCTGAGCTGTGGGCACATCTGGGTAAAACGCTGGGGATCGCCACACCGGATATCGCCTCGCTCCGATCGCTATACCGGCGCCAACGAACATTGTTCACGCATCAAAATGTTGCGATAGACACCTTGGGCTTCGTTCGCATGTCCGAACACCAGCGCCGCGCCCTGGTGCGCCATTTGCGTGTTGAAGTGCTATCTGAGTTTGATCGCCATCGCTTAATGACGCATGTCAAAACGTGGCTATATGAGCACTGCATCCTTATCGAGGGTGAGCGTATTAAGGAATATGCCATTTTCGTTCTTTGCATCACGGATTGGACCAAAGTTGTCAAACTTCACCAAAGAGCGTGTCAACGATGGGAAGCCCACCTCAAGGCGGTGAACTGAATGCATTTCCCAAGTCGGCATAATCCTTTATGCGGTTGGTGCAAACGGCGCAGACTTATTTGGGGCAATGGCAAAGTTCAAGTGCAGTTGGTGTACAGACTTAAGTGCCAGAGTCACAAAGCGCCTTCTCAACGTTTATGTGGATACGTCAGACCGCAGAAACGGGCCCTCGCGTTTTATAGCGTCCTAGCGGGCAAAGCCATCATTAGAAGCGCTCAGCTTTTTCCGTAATCACGGTCAAAAGATGACCGTATAAGCGGACATGACACAATTTGCGGGTCAGGCGACAGAATTAGCGGGACTGCGACAACTGACACCAAGCGCTGAAATGCCTGTCATTGCGCATAATGTATATTATGTCAAATTGCGGAACGCCTGAAATCAGCTGGTATCGCGGACCTTCCCACTGTTGGATTCTCGCCGACGCCCAAAATGGTGCGGGGGGGGGCATTGGCCTGGTTCTCGGTGGTACCTCGTGCCATGAATCGGTCTCCTTGATCGGCGCCCTGCCCGCTTGGTTTCATACTTGCGATTAGTGACTAATCGCCATTACGTATGACGGGCTACCTCTCAATGGGAAACCTTGGATAGCCAAGCATTATCAGCGTGGTAATTGTTCCCGACCGGAACTTTGATCAAGGTGACACCTCTCCGTCCCGGTTGCCGCGTGATTTCACCATGCCGTGTTTACGCAATAACGCACGCAGCTGGTGGTAGCTTAGCCCAAGCAGCGACGCGGCCATGGCCTGGTTACGGTGGGTTTCGGCAAGTGCTCGCTCGATCAGGTCGACTTCGAGGCGGGCAGTTTCCGACTTGATGTCGCATGGAAGGTGGCTCGACTTTTCAGACGACACCGGCGTGACTCCTGGTTCGGCTTCAACCACGGGACGAAAGGCGGAAGCGAATGGATCGAACACGATGGCGTCAACCGGCTGATCTGCTGCTGCGCGATGAACCGATCGCTCGACCACGTTCTTGAGTTCGCGCACATTGCCCGGCCATGCGTGATGGATCAGTGCCGCGCGGGCAGACTCGGTAAAACCGGCGAACAAATCACGTTGCAGTTCACGTGTGATATTGACGGCGAAGTGCTCCGCTAGCTGCATGATGTCGCCCTTGCGTGCGCGCAGCGGTGGCACCGTTAATACGTCAAAGGCCAGTCGGTCGAGCAAGTCGGCGCGAAACCGACCGGCGCGCACGGCGGCGGGCATGTCTCCGTTGGTGGCCCCGACGATGCGCACGTCGACGGTCAGTGTGTCGTTGCCTCCGACGCGCTCGAATTGGCCGTACTCGACCGCGCGCAGAATTTTTTCCTGCACGCGCATCGAGACAGTTGCCAACTCGTCGAGAAACAGGGTGCCGCCATTGGCCTGCTCGAAGCGACCAGCGTGCCGGCGATTGGCTCCCGTGAAAGCGCCGGCTTCATGGCCGAACAACTCGGTTTCGAGCAAGGCTTCGGTCAGGGTTGCGCAATTGAGTTTGACAAGGGGTGCCTGCCAGCGTGGCGAGAGGTAATGCAGGCGTGCGGCGATCAATTCCTTGCCAGTACCGCGCTCGCCAATGACCAGTACCGGCTTGTTTACGGCGGCGACGCGCGAGGCATGTTCCAGCAGGTCCAGAAAGGCCGGCGACTCGCCCAGCATGACGGTAGTTTCAGGATCGAATGACCGTGGGTCTGGCATCAGGGCATCACACGATAAGGGCATGGAATCTGCGTAACAGTATTCCACATCGAAAGCTTAATTGACCTATATTTAGTCATGTTGACTGCATATAAGTCAAATTAACTTATTCTAATCACCACTCCCAATCCCCTGGAGAAATAAACTATTATTTATCAATAACTTATATGATTTCGCATATTTGGCACGCACCGTGCTTTAGATGCTCCGTGGTTCTTCATTCTCACGAGGTGAGCAAACATGGGCGTTTTTTCAAGAATGAGCGACATCATTAACTCCAACATCAACGCGATGCTGGACAGGGCCGAAGAACCGGAAAAGGTGGTGCGACTGATCATCCAGGAAATGGAAGACACCCTGGTGGAAGTCCGCTCCGCGGCGGCGCGCGCCATCGCTGACCGCAAGGAATTGGAACGGCGCATGGATCATGCCCAACGCGAGGCTGACGAGTGGCAGCGTCGCGCTGAGCTGGCGATCACCAAGGGGCGTGATGATCTGGCCAAGGCTGCACTCACGGAAAAGAAACATACGGAGGTCGAACAGGCATTGCTGAAGGGGCAGCACAGCAATGCCGAGCAGGGCCTGGCCAAACTCAACGATGACATCATCGCGCTGCAAGCCAAGCTCGCTGACGCCAAGCAGCGCCAGAAGGCCTTCGAAGCCCGGCACAATACGGCCGCCAACCGCCTCAAGGCTCGTAGTCGCACCCATGACGAGCGGATCAATAACGCCTTGGGCCGGTTCGAACACTACGAGCGCAAGCTGGAACACATGGAAGGCAAGGTGGAAGCCTACGACCTCGGCAAGCAGCGCGACCTCGATCGTGAATTCGCGGATCTGGAAACCAACGACTACGTCGAGGCTGAGCTCGCCACCCTGAAAGAACGCATGGGCGCGGGAAAGTCTACTGGCGAGTAGAACCGGCCACGGGGAATTCACTGGCATGTTCGCCATCTTCTGCATTTTCGTCGAGCCGCTGTGGTCGATCATGGATCGCGCGAACTAATGAAACTTGGAGGTTGCTCCGCAAGCTGCGCAACGTCCCTGGCCGGGACATGCGGCGGACGAGAGGAAGGTGGCCTTTTCAGGTGCTTGCTCACTGCGGCAAACAGCTTTCGGCCAGCCCTTGCCTCTCTAGCAGGTGCCGAAATTCGCACATCTTCGATCGGCGGAAACCATTCTGGATTGCACAGATACCAATTGGAGTGACAAGGCATGAACGATTCACGGAACAAGTACCACTTCTATCGCGACTCCGAGCGTGGCGCTATCTTTGGTGTCTGCGCTGGCATCGCCGAAAGCTTCCAGTGGCCGATATGGCTGGCGCGTCTTGGGGCGCTTGCTTTGTGCTGGTTATTCCCGGTATCTGTCGCGGTGGTTTATATCATGGCTGCGCTGATCTTACGGGAGCGACCGCTGAGCTATCACGGTGATGGTGACGAACGCAGCTTCTGGCAATCAAGCCGCCACCGGAGCTAAGTCATGAGACGCAACCGAAACTGGCGTGCGCAATGCTTCTACCGTGATACTCAACGTGGCAAGCTCATGGGCGTGTGCGCGGCCCTGGCCGATTACCTTGACTGCAATGTCACCATCGTCCGGATCCTCGCGATCATTGTCCTGCTCTGGACCAACGGTCTTATTGTGATTGCGTACCTCATACTTGGCTTCATGCTTCCGACCAAGCCGGACATGCTTTACGCTTGGGATGCCGATGAGGAGTACTGGCGCAGCACAAGGCGCTCGGCGGGCGACACTTTTCGTGATACGCGCCATCGCTTTCGCGAGCCGGACATGAAGCCGCAGCACATGAAAGGCTACGTCACCTCGAGTCGATACGACCTTGATCGCCAATTTCGCGATCTGGAACATTAGGAGTCTACGATGGAACAGGGTCAAATCTTCGTACTTAGTATCATTATCATTGCCCTCGCCGCTCGCATTTTCCGAGATCACCTGCGTTATAAACAAATCCAGCCGCGCGAAGACCCGCAATACCAGGCGCGCATCGACGCCCTGGATCAACGTGTGAGGACGCTCGAGCGCATCGTGACCGACAAGGGTTACGACCTGAAACGGGAGTTCGACAAGTTGTAGGTGTATCTGGCTGTCGCGTGGTGATCGGCTGATCGATGAGTTCAACCTGATGCGCGAAATGGCTCTGGATGACTTGCCATTGGTGAAGCGTCCTCAGTTTTTCCGAGTCACCTGAAAGATGTGGTTGACCTGTGCAGCGACCGCCGGATCATTACAGTTCTCAGCTGCCAGATCCTTCAATCGGCAGAACCTTGACCGGCACTGGCCGGTCTCACTCTCGCGGAGCACCTGATCTGCTATGCGGTACGCCTGTTCATTGAGTTCTCATTGCCTGTTTAGGGCAGAGAACCCACCATCCAAGTGGCTACCCGTTTCGTATCAGGACACCTATTTAAACGTCGTGGTCCATGAGTCACACACTTCATTTAATGGGCCCTTCCCTAATTGGGCACTAGTCATCATTGCCACTGGGTGACCTATCTCTGATGGCGACGCCACATATCTTGACCTTCCCCCCAAAAGGCAATGCGGCTGCCTGGCAAACGGTTCTGGCGGGGCGCCGGCCGTCGACGAACAAATGCCGATAAACCGAGTTCAGCTGATCAATATCCGCAATGTCTATGAGTGCAACATCGATGAAGGCAAGATCGTTTTTGTGAAAGCCCGCGGCAGATATCGCACTGAAGAGATTGGAGAATGCTTGCAGAGCCTCGTCCGTCACTGATCCCGACACATAGTTGCCGGCACTGTCTATGGCCAGCTGACCGCTCACGTAGCAGATATCATTGACCACTACTGCGTGGCTGATTGGCGAGGACCACTGGGGCAATCCTATACCTTCTGTAATGTATTTACGCACTCGTTTTCCTCCGCGCCTACTGGAACGCATTCTGTTGCAGCACTTTGCCGCAGCTCGTCAAGCAGCTGCGACTCCCCTAAAACATGTACTGAATTTTTCTCGCGCCACTTCTCGTCGAATATTTGATCGAGGTAGTTGATGCCAGAGTCCGGGATGAGTGCCAGGGTTGATTTATCTTGGCTTTTATACAGGTGGTTAAGTGCCGTGAAGACCACGGCACCACCGGATCCGCCTATCAGAAGACCTTCGCTCCTTGCCAGGGATAGGCATGTAGAGATGGCCTGCTGGTCGGAAACAAGGCAGTAACGATCCATCACTTCAAAGTCCAGGTTGGCCGACCGCCACCCCAAGCCAATGCCATTTATTAAATATGGGGCGAACGAGTTCTTGAAGACTGCCGACCCCACTGAATCACATGCGACTATGGTGATGCTTGGCCGTTCTTTCTTGATGCGCCGAGCGATACCGGAAAGATGCCCCCCCGTGCTGACCGCACCTACAAGCGCATCAAACTTCCTTTCCGAGCGGAGTATCTCTACGGCGGTCGTGTTGTAGTGGAATAGTGGATTGCTTTCGTTGTCATATTGATTGGGCCAGTACGCATCCGGATGCTGCTCCAGGTATTCCTTGACAGCCTTGATGCGATTCTTCTGGAAGCCACCCGCCTCGTCGGCGCGATCAACTACGATCATTTCAGCGCCAAGCGCGGAGTACATGGTGGCTGTAGCCTTTGAGATCTTTGGATCTACTACTACAACGACCTTGAACTTTAACGACGCACCGAGCATCGCGAGAGCCTTCCCAAGATTGCCGGAAGTAGACTCGATGAGAGTTCCACCCTTTCGCAGGTGACCACTCCTGAAGCCCTCTAGAACCAACCCGAGGGCGGTCCGATCCTTAACACTCAGCGAAGGGTTAAAACCTTCTAGTTTGAGTATTAGCTCTTTGCCGGGGGGGACCAATCCTCCGGTTACGCTCAGCATGGGTGTATGGCCAATCAAGCTGGCAATTCCCTGCAGTTGAGCATCCATGTGTTCATCGTCCATTGCGTGGGACTCCATAACCGTGGATAAGAGCGGAGCAACCCGTAAGGCAGTCTCAAGGGCCTGTCGACAGGACGCTCGCGAGAGCGCTAACAAGCCACCAGTGGGCGATTGATACAGAACGCCTGATACATGCCTTCGTACATCTGATAGAAGAGGTTCGAAGTATGGTCAACAGCAAACAAGGCCTCTTCCTGCATCTGCTGGTCCACACACAAATCAGCCACCATGTCCAATCCTTGCTGCACGTGAGCAATGTCTTCTTTTGCGTGGACTGAAAAAAACAGCAAGTCCTTCTCAGCAAGACCGTACACCTTGCCGAGAATTGAGTGGCGCGCCTCAATGGCAGTCGATTCCAGATTCTGCCCTTCACTGGCAATCATCACTGCAGCTGCGCCGATGTGGTATCGGGCCGGGTCTTTGACGGCCGCAAGACGGTAATCAATCAGTGCCGAGGTGGTCGGCAACGGCGTGGCGGCGTCGCGCTCCGCATCGCTTACTCCCAGAGCCTTCAAAAAACGCTCCATGAGCTCCACGTGGTTGGCCGATTTGGATAGCCGTCCGGTTTCTTCTTCGAAGAGGTTGAATAACAAACGCCGCTTGTGCCTAGGAAGGTCTTTCGGGCAGTAAAAGAACAAATGTTCAATGTAGTCCAAGAAATATTTCGTGATCTGATACCCCTCGATCGCCACTTTTCGCAGCAGCTCGATATCAGGTTTTTCGCCATTCATCAGAATCGGAAATAGCGGATGCTTCTTGCTGATGTGATGATGCAACGTCTCTTCAAGCTTGGCCCGGAATGCGGATTTCTCAAGCATTTGACTCCCCCTTGGTCTTTCGCGTCACCTGCGCCGCCAATGCATCTACGGATTGGCTCATGTAGCAACCACGATAGGCTACCCCGTTGTACCGAGAGTAATCGGGCATCACTCCCCACGTCTGGAACCCCAGGTGACTCCAGATTTGGTGTGCCCGGGAACCTTCCCTCGTATCCAGTGCCAGCTGTTCCACATTCAATGATCTTGCCTTCTCGACGATTGCGATCAAGGCGCGGGCCAGTAACCCGCCTCCTCGAGCGCGAGGCGATATGTAACCGCGCTTCACCGTGGCGACGTGACGAGAATTGTGTGCCGCGTTCGTTTCCATGATCGCAATCCCGCACGGTCCCTCGGTATCGGTGATCAAGAGCAACCTGCCATTTCCGCACGCAACAGACCGTTGGATGCCATCCACTAGCTCAGCCGACTCGTCGGCAGTCAAAGGCTCAGCGTAGCCGATCATCCCTTCTTCCAACGTACTTTCGTTGAATAGACGCAGAATGCTTCCCTTGACCCGTTGAACATCCTGCGCCTGTTCAATCCACTCAATTTCCATGTCATTAATCCGAATTCAAGAGGGCAAGTTCGACTTTTATCTGATCCAAGTCAGGGCTTAGCTGATGCCTTGTGGTCTTCTTTGGCAGCAGATAGCCACGCGATGCGGCAGCTAGAACCATGTCCCGATCAACGGCGACATCTGATCGCCACCCATCGAGATAAACCCGCGGGTCCTCATAGCTAAGCAGTACGCTCGGCACGAACTTGCAGCCGAGAATGGTCAGCGCCGCGACTCGATGATGGCCGTCCAGCAAGGTTAACGTGCGTTCCTCCACCACTACAGGTCGAGACACGTAGCCGTCCATTGCCATCAATCTCGACAACTGAAGAGCGGAATCGTGATCATGCTCTTCATGCGGGCGCAATTCGCCGAGCGGCAACAGCTTGACCACATAGCCGTTTGACATCGTCTTGATGGCCCGGGTGTTCTTTGGCGCATCTGGAGAGTTAATTTCCATTCTTTTCATCAAGTCCTCCGATTGTGACTCGCTGCGCTAGGCCGCTGCTCATGCCTAGGCCCTGGACACGCGCCTATCTCGGAAAGCGAATCCCATTGGGATCATGTGCCTTTGCCAAGCTACGGTCAGACAAAACATCGAGCGACCACCCAGTCAATGGCCTGGGCCGCGGTGAAACGAAGAATTGCCGTACTTTGGATAGAGAATGGCCGTCCTGCCATTTGACCGTTGTCCGGAGACATCGTCTATGGAAGCCGCGAACGCGCGACTTCCAAGCAATTCTCAATAAGCTGCGTATCCAACAAAGCCCCTCCCCTTTTATACGTTGTCACGATTGCCAACGGCAGACCCACTGGAGCACTATCGTGTTTGCTGCAGAATCCAAGCCGTACAGTACGACGGACCCTACTCAACCGCCGTCCAAGGACGGTGACCACCCGGATTCGGTTCACGCATTTCCTTCGCACTATCTTCTTGCGAGTTGGGCCCGCTGATCGTGGGCAGCAATGATTGAACGTTTCCGGCCATGATTCTGGCCACGTCGGCATGCGATAACTTGCTCATCGGACCATCCTCTTCGAGAAGTCCCGAGATCATCGCCTTCAAATCATCTTTCATGGAGAACACCGGCCAGTCGCTGCCGAAAATGATCTTGTGATTGATTTTCTGCGCAAACAGATCTGCCAAGTGGGCCTGCCATCCGCCGGCGGCCATGACTGCCGGAAACGCAGAAATATCCAGGTAAACGTTGGGGCGATAGCTGCACATGAGCTTGGCTTCTTCAACAAAATTTACCCCGCCGTGGGCGAGTATGAAGTTCACATTCGGGAACTTCTTCGCCGCAACATCGATCAGCGATGGATGGGCCGTATCAAAGCGCAGAGTTGGAGTGGTAGGTCCTGTGTGCAGAAGAACCGGAAGTCCGCGTTCCGAACATATTTCATAGAGCGGGAACAAAAGCTCGTCGCTGGGCGAGAAGCCGCAAGGCGGGTACACCTTCAAGCCTTCGAATCCATGCTCGGAGACCACTCTCTCGAAGAAATCGTAGCCAGCCTGCCCCCATCGAGGATCCACGCCGAAAAAAATGTGGAACCGTCCGGGATGCCGATCCCTGACTTGCGCGTGTTGACGCGCGAGATCCTCCATCGTGAACTCTGATTCGAACACGTAGGTAAAATCCGGAGCCAGCAGGATCGTCCTGTCGATTCCTGCGTCGTCCATCTTCTCCACGAGCTTGTCGGCGAAGTGATCGTCGTACTGCAGGATCAACATTCGAGCCACTTTCTCTATGTCAGCCGGCATGCCTTGGGCGCTCATCTTCCTGGCAATATTCGTCGCCACGCCAAGGAAGAAGCCACGCGGAATGCACCGGCTCGAAGCCAGGTGGCAGTGGCCGTCGATGACGAGTGGCGGACGAATGGCCATCCTATTTCTCCAGCTGCAACCGAATGAAGTCGGCCAGCTCCTGTACCGTATGAAGCTCGATGAGGGTCGGCATGTGATCTTCCAGGCTTATCTCAAATTCCTGCTCTATCAAGTTCATGAGCATCAACCGGTTGACCGACTCCATGCCGATGTCCTCGATGAAGCGACTGCTACCCGAAATAATCTGGTCGGGCGGCAAATCAACCACCACTTGCCTCACCAAGGAATCGAGAGTCAAAAGTTCCACCCGCGACGTGCCGGTGTTCATCGGTGACGCCCCTTTTGCCGTTCGATTTCAACCTGGAAGTGACGATAGGTGCCCTTGCGGTCGTACTTGAGGTTCCGGGTCAGCATGCCGTTATCGATAGAGGGCACGGCATCGGTAAGCACCCACCGATGGATCTTCTTGTAGTCCGGCAATGAGGCATTGACCGCTTGAACGCCGCTTTCGATTGATGAAGCGACTCCGGAATCGCCCTGCGCCGCCACGAACAGCACTGCTACCAGGCGCCCGTCGCTTTTCGACATCAGCACGATGCAATGATTGACACCGCCCAGGGAGGAAAGCGACCGTTCAAGTTCCTCTGGATGGAACTTTGCGCCGCTGCTGGTGACGATAATTTCCTTCTTGCGACCATTGAGCGTGAGATAGCCGTCCGCGTCGAGCGCGCCGATGTCGCCCGTTGCGATCGAGCCGTCGTTGAGGAACGTATTGGCGCTGTCGCTTTCGGTGCTGTCGAAATAGCCCTTCGACAGCGGAAAAGGCCGCCTGATGATGACTTCCGAATCGTCAGTGAGGTGCACGTGCCCGGGGTGAATGGGCTTGCCCACGGTGCCGACACGCTGGTTCTGCCTGGTGTTCCACGCGATTACACCGGTTTCGGTCACCCCGTAGGCCTCGAGCAGTGGGAATCCGAGATCATTGAAGGCCTTCAGGACATCGAAACGGATCGGCGCCATGCCGGTAATCATGAAGCGGATATTTCCGCCCAGGAATGCCGCCAGCTTCTCCTTGGCGTCAGCAGCTCGCCCGTAGAGGTTGTACACGTTCTCGTAGATGGCGGGCGGTGCAATGATGAAGCTCGGCTTGTACCGGCCAATATCCTGGAATACGGTGGTGTGGCGGGCGACCTTGAACGAAGTGCCGCTCCACAGGCATCCGTAGACCGACAGGCGCTGCTGGTAATTGGACAAAGGCAGGAAAATCAGATGGGAATCGGCCTCTTTCAGATCGAAGGCTGAAATGAAGTCGGAAACCAGCAGCTCGGTTCCGCGACGGCTGATGTTCAAGCCCTTCAGGTAACCCGAGCTTCCGGACGAATAGACGCGCGAATGCAAATCGCCATCCGTCACCGGAACCGCATTACGGTCGACTGGAAAGCTTTCTTCAGTAAGCGTGTCGGCAAGACTTACCTTGTTTGATATCTCCGGAATGTGCTCCGGCTTCTCGCAAACCCATAGAGCGATGCTCTGCTTCCGAGCAATTGCGGCAAGCATGTCCGATTGCAGATCCTCAGGAACCGCATGGATCACCGCGCCCACCTTGACCGCCGCCAGGTCCCAAAGCAGGTATTCGTAGCAGTTCGGCGCCTGCAGTCCGATCTGCATGCCCGCGATAAGTCCTGCGGAGGCCAGTTTGTCTGCCAATTGCCCGACCTGCCCGACGAGCTCATCAAAGGTAACGGCGCAGTCACCGCCACCAGCGAGCTTGGCGGAAACCAGCGCGCTGGCGAACTTGTCAGCCCGGGTAAACAACTGTTCGAAGTTCACGCTGCCGCCCTCAATGTGATCATCCATATCTCCCCTTGACGCCCTGTTGCTATCGCACGCCTCGCCGATTGGCAAAAAGCCACGGCTGATGCGTTTTCCCCTCAGTTTGGATTCCGCGCATCCGGAGTCCCCACCGCAACTTTTCAGCACCGAGCGGCCTGCCGCTCGCTCGATCACTTACGCCATCAATTCAGTCTTGATACTGACCGCCGGCAGATTACTGCGCGGCGTCACGCGCTCGACCAGCATCGACGCCAGAAACCCGGGGGCGTAGGCCTGGAGCAGAAATAAATCACCTCGATCCCAGTCCTGTTCCGAATCAAAGTACGCGCCAAGATTGAGCAACGGATCCGCGCACAGGCAGTGACCGAACTCCGGTGCATGCTCCGCGTACAGCTGATGCTCGACCAACCCCAGCGCCGTCGCGTTGTACTTGATGAGGGGCTTGAAAAAGTTCGTTCCGAAGACCTTCTTCACGCGCGCCAAGCTGGTGCCGCTGCCCGCGAAAACTTCATCGGTACCCGCGGTAGCCAGAGACGTTCTAGTTGCCAGATCGTCATCGCGCTGCATGCCGCGCAGATCGGACACGTGGGAAAATCCCTTGACCAGGAAATCCACGTCGCCGTTGGAAGAAACCAGGCACGCCACCACGGCGTCGCTGACGATGCCGAACGTCTGAATTCGCTGGTCGTCGTCACGCGCACGATCGTAAGATACGACCAAAATGTTACTGAACGACTTGCCCTGAATGTAGCCGAGGGCCAGGTGAATGGCCGACAGCAGACCGGTGCATTCCTGCGAGGTGATGGTCAACGGGAGCGTCAACGACAACCCGTGGCGCTGCAGTAAACGAGGCAGCAGTTGCCGGTCCGTCAGGAAGTCCACGTCCGCGGACGCCACGATCAGCATTTGCACGTCGCGTTCCGACACGCCGGTTGTGTCGAGGGTACGTGCGATAGCTCGAGAAATGGACTCTTCGGGAGCAAGCTTACTTTCGTAGAAGTACTCGTATCCGAGCATTCCCGCCGACATCGGGAGTTTGCACTTCCGGAACTTTTCCGCGGCATCCGGGATCGACTGGACGGCCCTTCTTCGCCCTAGTTCGACGCTGATGCCACCCCAGCCGCAAACACCGCCGTCTGTATTCTCCAGCATAATCGTCAACTTCCCTAAAGACGTGCTATCAGCGGCCTCGACATGCAACGCCGCTCCCCGTAGAGCTTTTACACTACCAGATTCCAAATCGACCGCATCCACTGCATTAAACGCTTCTCGTGGCCACCAGCGGTGACACCTTCGAGGCGCGCTTCGCGGGCACAAACGCTGCAATCTGCCCTAGCGCGAGCACCGTCAGCACGCCGATAATCACGTACCAGACGGGCATCCTCGCCAATTCGAAGGCATGCATGAGACCGATATTGATACTGATTGCCAGTCCCACGCCCACGATGCAACCTATACCGACAATCAGCAGATTCTCTATCTGGAAGTAACGCAGAATATCAAGCTGACGCGCACCCAGCGCACGACGGATGCCGATGTGCTTGTTCCGCTGGCTGACCCAGAAACTAGTCAGGCCGGTGATGCCCACGCCCGTAACGACCAGCAGGATCATGCAAATCGTCATCAGTACCTGCGTCATGAAAATGTCCTTCGCGTAGCTAACACTGCGAATGTGCGCGAACGATTGGATACCTTCCAGGCTGTAGCGCCCACCCTGTTCGATCACCCGCAACGGCTCGACTTGGAACAGCGCCTTGCGTGCTTCGTCGATGGCCTCCTGCATGCGGCCGGGCCGGGCGCGCACCGCATACCTCGTTGTTGCCACGTCCATGCGAATCGGTAGCAGCAATGAATTCCAGGCTATTGATTCGGGGGCGTCCGAATCGGCGATTATCATGTGCGCGACCACGCCAACGATCACACTCGGACTCTGGTTGTCATTGATATAAATGGGCTTGCCGAGGGCATCGCCTTGGGGAAACAATTTATCGGCCAGTGCCTTGGTCACAATCGCTACAGGCGGCTGAACCTCTCCTTGGGTCGCGCTGCGGCCAATCTCGGACGCGGTGAAATTGCGCCCGGCAATCAGCTGCAAGCCCAGTGTCTGCAGTATCTGGTCGTCGCCGGTGAAGGTATTGACGGAAGTCGTGTTGCGCGGCTCGTTGAGGCTTACCGTCACACTGCCGCCCCAGGGGTTGCGCAGCAACGGCAAGGAAGTCACCGGCGTTGCGAATTGCACGTCCGGAAGCTGACGAAGGGTTGCCAGGTCGGCCAACTGCATCGCATCCAACTTTGCGATGGAATCCGGGGCATCGCTGGGAGGCGCAGCAATGTACCGCTGGGTGATCAAAAACAGGTTGTCCTCAACCAGGCCGGACGGCCGCTGGATGCGCTCCACGTGTTGGCCAATGATGAATCCGATGTTGCACACAATCGCCAGGGTCAATGCGATCTGCAAACTGATCAGGACTACGCCGGCCTTGTGCTTGCGTAATGCCGTCAAGATGGGATGTAGCCTCATGCCTGTATTCCTTGATTCGACGAGATGGTGTTCCCACACGAATGTATGGCGCGGATACGCCCTAGTTGGCTTTTAGTTGCCACGAAGGTTGCACGCGCGCAGCACGGAACGCGGGATACAACGCCGCCAGTAAAGTGGCGAACATGCCGATGACCAGCGTCAACGACAACATTCCCAGATCTATTTGCGTCAGGACCGACCAGTTTTCAGGGAACCTCAAGCGCAACCACAACATGCCTAACCACGTCAGGGAAAGGCCGAGCAAGCCACCTATCACACCGATCAACGCCCCTTCGGTCAGGAACTGGGCATAGATCGCCGAACGCGGGGCGCCGAGTGCTCGGCGGACGCCGATTTCGCCGCTTCGACGCAGGAACTTCGCCAGCATCAAGCCGATGGTGTTAACCAGGCACACGATGAGCAGCCCGATCCCGACCGTCCGGAGAATACGGACGCCTGGTGGCACGACTTGTCGATAATCCAGCCATGACATGAGGTCGCGCAACCGCACGTTCGGCGGCCACGCAAAGTTCTGGCGCGCAAAACCCTGCAAGTATTGCTTGTAATCCTGGACCGCCTGAGCGCTGTCAAGTTCTACGATGTAGCTTATCCATAGGCAGCTCGAACGAAGCAAGCCATCGAAACCCTGTTCGGGTGAATGCAGGCAGGGCCGCTCACCGTCGCGTGGGACAGCTGCCTGGATCGCGGTATTGAAGGGCAACATCACCCCGATGGGCTGCACCATAAAACCGCCGAACGCGGGCACGTTAAAATATACCGGCTGTGGATTCCAGCGGCTCAGTACGCCGATCACGCGATAACTGCGGCCCTCGATGGTCAGGCTTTTGCCGACGCTATTGCCTCCGCCGAACACTTCGTCGTTGACATTTTCCCCGATCACAGCCACTTGTGCCCTGGACTCATCGTCGGCATCGCTCCAACCGCTTCCGTACTTGAACGGCGCGTCGACCATCGAGAACAGTTCACTGGATACGGCAAAACCGGATGCAACGAACGGATGCTTTCCGACTTCCGTGGGAATAATCGTTGGATTAATCCAGTACGTCGGCGACTGGAAGCGCGCGCGGTGATCACGCATCAACGCAACCGCAGTTCCATACTCCATCAGGCTGGGCGGCTCGTTGTTCCTCAGCATTGCCGATGGCCCCCATGCGTCAATCGTCGGCATGAACAAGCGCGCAGATTTATTCGGGATGGGGTCGCGACCCATCATGTGCACCAGCGTCCACGTAGTCATCGCCAACGCGACGCCCACGCCGATGCTCAGCACCATCAATACAGTCAGGCCCGCATTTCGTTTCAAGCTGCGCAAAGCCAGGTCAAGGTAATAACCGAACATTCCGTTCCCCATATTTTTATCCGTTTATCGAGCTTTCCACATTTCCGGTGCGGCGCCGGGTACCGGTACGCCAGGGATGCAACACCACGTTCAACTTTGAATAGCCTTTCAGGAAGGTTGACGGCAGGTAATCCGGCTCGCCGACCACTTCGACGCACTCGAAACGCTTCATGACTTCCTCCCACAGCACTCGCAACTGCATGCTGGCCAGGAGTTGTCCTGGACATCGATGCACTCCCCACCCGAATGCAAGACTCTTGGTCGCATTGCGACGCCCCGCGATGAAAGCGTGCGGATTCTCGAAGAACCGATGATCCCGATTGCCCGACGCATACCAGAGGAGCACCTTCTCACCCTCGCGGATGTGCCGTCCGTGCAGTCGGATGTCACACGCTGCCGTGCGTCGCATGTAGGCCACCGGCGACTGCCAGCGAAACATCTCCGGTATGGCCGTCGGCAGCACGAGACCGGGATCGTCCCTGAGCAAGTCGTACTGATCCGGAAAGCGGTTGAGCGCCACCACGCCACCGGTGATGGAATTGCGGGTGGTGTCGTTACCGGCGACGATCATCAACAGGATGTTGCCAAGGAACTCGCTGGGCTTGAGGCGCTTGTGTCCGTGCTGGTTGGCGAACAATGAGACCAGGTCGGTGTCGTCGCTGGGATCACGACTCCGGACCGAGTCGTAGAACTCGTGAAAGCACTCCATCAATCTGTTCTGGCGCGCATTCCAGGTCAGGCTTGCACCATTTTCACGGGAATTTGCCAGTACCGCCGCATCTGACCATTCGATCAACTTCCTGCGACGCTCGATTGGAAACTTGAACAGGCCGGCCAGTACGTAGGAAGTAATCTCGATCGACACTTGCTCGACCCAGTCGATACGCTCTCCGGTCGGCAAAGCATCGAGCACCGCAATGGTATGGGCTCGAAGGCCATTTTCCATCACCGTCACGTTCGCCGGCGAAAACAGCTTGTGCAGCGCGTTTCGATACACCGTGTGCCTGGGAGGATCCATCGCCATGAACATGGAGATGTCGAAGCCCTCCGGTATGTCTTCGACAATGGAAATGTCGCGAGAAGAAAAAAGATGGTGGTCGACATCGGCGTTCTTTACGTCTTCGTAGCGCGTAATGTTCCAGAAGGGACCACTCTCGCTCTGCGATTGCCAATGCACGGGATCCTCGTCCCGCAGGCGGTCGAAAATGGACTCGTGGCGATCGCGACTAAACAAGGTTGGATCGGTCAGATCGATCGTGTCGATGTCCGCCGGTTGTCCGGTGGTAAGCGGTGTGGCAGGCATGAGACCCTCCTGTGAATACCGAAAGGTCAGCCGGCCGAACGGCCGAGGGCGCCGCGGGCGTACATGGAGAGCTTGAAGGAAGTACGCAAGAACGTCGACACGAGCGTCTGACCGAACGCGCTCCCGAAATATCGCTTGAGCCAGGCCCGGCGCTGATACATGGCCTCCTGGCATATGTCGGCAAGCACTCGGCTGGAAATGGCCTTGGTCAACTTCGCGAACCTCGGAGTCATCACGTCCACGACCATGATATAGCGACGCCCGTCAGTATTATTCCATGCGGAATGCTGATGCGCATCGCAGAACATGAGGAATTTTCCTGGCTCCCAGCTGCGTGTTTCGGTGCCAACGCGAAATGCGCATCGGGGAGCCTGGGCGGGAATGATCAACCCCATGTGGCAGCGGATAATCGCGTTGGTATTGCCGAAGTGGGGTTTGATGGTGGTATTTGGCTCAAGCAGGTTGAAAGACGCTGCAGTTATGCCAGGGATGTTTTTCAGGATCGACCACGTCACGGGAAAACGCTGGCAATTGGCCTTCGATTTCAGGGTCCAGAACATCAGGCCAAGTGTTCGCCAACTCTCGGCGCGCGTCGCCATTTCTCTATTCAGATAAGGCTCGAGGATACGCTCGTCCTGTTCCAGATTTTTCAGGAGTTCGTCACGAATCTCCTCCCAGCGGGCCTCGACCTGCGCAACCCAGGGAAATTCATTGGTATTGAAATAGTAGGGTTCATTGCCATGGAACGGCTCGCCCTTGTCGGAAAACCACGGCTGAAGTGCATTATTGGTCATGATGGCACCGTTGATTGAAATCCTTTTGACGGTTCGGCCAATACTCAGGCCAGCTTTTTTAAATCCACTTCAATCTTTCGCTGAATCGATTTCGCGTACTTCTGAGGCTGTTCGAACAGGGTCGCCGCCATGTTGATCATTACCCAGCGCCTGAACTCCACAAAATCGATTGGATGTCGCGCCGCGTATGCACGCAGGTATACCTGAGCCCGCGCCTTGCAATACCACCTGGCAACGGCCTTGCTGAAACGCGGTTCGTTATCAAGAGGGTAACAGAGCATCAGCCAGGTTTTCGCTACGTCGCACAGGAAATTTCCATTGGCCGCCGCGCCCCAATCGCTGACGGTGATGCAATCACCCGAAATCAGGATGTTTTTCGAAAACAAATGGGTATGGCAAACACGTTCCTGGTCGCCCTCGGGAAGGGCTTGCAATACACGCATCAGTTTCTTGCGCGTCCCAAGACTCAGCCTGCTCGCCGTCGCGATGCGCTCGGCCAGATAATCGCGCTGGGAGCGCAACCCGTGTATTGCCGAATGTGCATGGATTTGCAAATGAGCATCGGCAATGATTTTGGAAAGCTTGAAAATACTCAAGGGCTGATCGCGAAAAAATTCCGAGAGCGGGCGACCCGATGCGCGCTTGAAAAGGATGCCCTGGCGGCCATCGTCCGCACGGTAGATACCAGGCTCTACGCTGGGTGAAGGAATTCCGATCGTATTGACCAGGGACGATGACCGCGATTCGCGCCGCACGTCGTCCGAGGAAATGTGGTCGCGGAACAACTTCAGCACGTGCGTTTCGCCGATATCTATCCATTCGTATTTATCCGTACTGGCGGTGATCGTCCAGCGAGAATTTCGTAATGCTTCATGCATGCGATTGTTCCCCCGCTCTCCGGCTCGACGACCAGCGTTGTTGAGCAAGGTTATACCAGTATGAGAGTTTCAGCTGCGCGTACCTTTCCGCCTTGAAAAAACAGATCAGCGACTTCCGCGCCCAATTCGTATTGAAATAATGTCTCAACCAGGCCTTGTGCTGGTACAACACTTCGACGCTGATCTTTCCCAGTACTTGTGCGCCGATCCAGTGCCTCATGTGGAAATACTCGGGGTACATCAGATCGAAGGAGATGATGAAGCGCTCATCGTCGGTATTGTTCCAGGCCGTGTGTTCTTGGGCATCGTTGAAGCACAGCGCCTTGCCTTCCACCCATTCCTTGCGCTCGGTCCCGCAGCGAAACCCGCAGCGTGGCAGTCCCGCCGGGATGACGAGGCCGACGTGGAAGCGCGCCATGGCATCCGTGTCGCCGATGTGCGGCTTGATCGTCGAATGAGGGCTCAGGCGATGGATCGAACAACTTGTAACGTTTGGAATGTTTTTGAAGAGCGCCCACGTCTTGGGGAAGCGCGCGATGTTTTCTGGTGACCTTACCGTCCAGTAGACCAGGCCGGCGGTACTCCACGATGCCTTCTTGTCAGTCTTGGCCAGGTCTTTGTATGGCACCAGGCCTGAGTCTTCCTTCGCCAGCGCCTCAAGCAATTCATCGCGGATGATGGTCCAGTTTTCTTCGATGCGCTTGACCTCTGGCCAGCCCGTCGGATCAATGAAAAAGGGCATGTTTGGCGGATATGGCTGGGAACTGTCAGATAACCAGGGGCGTCGTGTTTTGGTAAACAAGTTGGTGAAGAGCATGTTCTAAGATCCCTTCTGATTCTGGTCTTCAAGGAAGGCGTTGCGCTGGTCATCGCATATCGGCTGGCCACGCTCCAGGTCTGGGGAGTGGCCAGCCGGCCGTGTCGCGTCGACACCCGGTGCAGTTTCAGTTGTATTCGGCGGCTTCGCTGTCCTCTGCGAATTCCGGTGTGGATGCAGGCTTCATCTCGCCGGCCATCTGTCGGCGCAACAGCGTGGCAATCCTTTCTGATACCGGGGATCTCAACATGCTGTAATGATCGCCGCCGGCCACTTCCATGCTCACTCCGCCGCCTGCGCAGGCCGACCAACTTTGAATCGGATTGCGTCCGCTCATGGACAGGGACTCGAAGGAATCATCGGCTACCACGAGATACACGGGCACCGAACTCTCGCCCGGTCGATAGCTGCGCCATGCCTGGTAGATATTCTTGAACGCAACGAAATGCGCGGAGAACGATTCGCGACTGAAGTCCTGTGGCAGGACACCCAGCGACTTGGCGACCTCCATCGCCTGAGAGAGCGCGTCACCATCCTCGTCCAGCTCAACGTTAATGATGGAGTTGTGCGACACCTTCAAGCCGGAAGACGACAGCAGTTCACGAACGAACTTGTCGAGCAACTCATTTTCACCCAGTTCGATCGAGTCGAACCGTCCGTCCGCGGGATAGCTGTCAAGCATGGCGACCAGTTCGATCGATTCACCCACCTCTGACAGCTTGCGCGCAATCTCATAGGCCGTGACGCCGCCGAGCGACCAGCCGCCCAGCGTATAGGGCCCTTCCGGTTGAACCCGTTTAATGGCTTGAATGTAGAGTTCGGCCATGCTCTCCACGCTGATCGGCTCCGCAAGGATTTCGCCCGGCGCATTGAGCCCATAAATCGGCCGCTCGCCCTTCATCGAGCTGACCAGGCTCGCGTAGCACAGGACGCCACCGGTCGCCGCTTGCACGAGGAAAACCGGCCTGCCGTTGCCTTCACGGGACAGCTCCTTCAGGAGTTCGGCAGGATCGACGCGATAAGGCAAACGACGTTGCGCAGACCGCCGGAGCAGGCGGCCGCTCCAGCGCGTCAACCAGTTCCCGCGCGAAAGAGCCGAAGCCTTGCGTTGCAGCGGCTCCTCGACGATCAGGCCATGCGCTCCGCGCATCGACCGGACGTGATCGGCCAGATGCCGGATGGTGCCATTCCCGAACAACTCGAACAGCTCAATACTTACGCCCAGCCTGGATTCGATGAGCGAGCGGAGGGAAAGCGCGCTCAACGAATGCCCGCCGTACTTGAAAAAATTGTGGTGGAGACTGGCCGGCGAGTAATTGAGGATCTCTTCCCAGATGGCAACCAGCTCTTTTTCAACGAAGTCGTTTGGCGGCACGATTTCGTTCTCAGAGCCGAAGTGCTCGGCCGTGGGTGAAGGCAACGCCTTCGCGTCCACCTTGCCATTCCGATTGAGAGGCAGCCGTTCGAGAGAAACCACGGAGGCTGGAACCATGTACTGCGGGAGGCGGCCGCGTAGACCCGAAATCCATTCATCCGGGCCCGTGGCTTCTGCAGTTTCATCCGGCACGACGTAGCCGACCAGCCGTCGATCGCCTGGAACGTCTTCGCGCACCACGACACAAGCCTGGCTGACGCCTGGCAGTTCCTGCAGCACCGATTGAATCTCGCCCAGTTCGATGCGATAGCCACGGATCTTGACCTGGTCGTCCAGGCGCCCCACGAATTCCAGGTTGCGGTCACGCCGGAAGCGGACGCGGTCGCCTGTACGATAGAGACGATTGCGGCCATGCGGATCTTCCGGATCGACAATGAAGGCGTCATGGGTCATTTCCGGACGATTGACATAACCGTCGGCCAAGCCGACGCCTCCTATGTAAAGCTCGCCAACGATACCCACGGGCACCGGACTGCCGGCAGCATCCAGCACGCGCACTTCGACGCCCTGGATCGGCCTCCCGATGTGCGGCGCCAAGCCGTTGCCGGAGGCCGGATCGACCCGGCTGAGCGTGGTAATCACCGTCGCTTCGGTTGGGCCGTATGCGTTGTACACGGCGAATGGCAAGCCTGCCGGCGGTGCCGCGACGAGTCGATCGCCGCCCACCAGCAATGCGCGCAAAGCGATGCCTTCCGGCCACGATTCGGCCATCATCACCTGGGCCACCGGCGTGGGAGCGAACGCGTGAGTGATCGCGTGCTCGTCAATCCAGCGTATTAGCGCGGTAGGAGACATGCGCGTCACGTCATCAACCACCCGCAAGCGGGCACCATGTGCCAAGGCTCCCCACCACTCGACCATGCTGGCATCGAACATGGCACCGGCCACCTGCGAGCAACGAGCCGAGGGACCTATGTCCAGCGCACGTCCATACCAGTTGACCAGATTGGCCAGGGCGCCACGGGAAATCTTCACCCCCTTGGGGTGGCCGGTCGACCCGGAGGTGTAGAGCACATACGCTGCGTCAGTGGCGCTGCGTGTATCGTCCCCGGGCACGCCAAGTGCCGGCTGTTCGGTCTCAGGCGCGCCACATGACGACTGATCGATTTCGATGCACTCGCAACCAGGGAAACTGCGTTCCTCGGCCAGGGAACCGTGAACCAGCACGGCCCGCACGCTTGCATCTTCGATGATGAAGTTGAGCCGCTCCGCTGGATGCGACACATCCAGCGGCAGGAACGCGGCACCGGCCTTGAGCACGCCCAGCATGCCTGCAGCCGTTTCGATCGAGCGATCCAGGGCCAGCGCGACAACGTCGCCGGAGCCGATTCCCTTTTTACGCAATCGAAGAGCGATACGTCGGGCCCACGCATCCAGATCCCCGTAGCCGATTGAGCGATCATCCTGCTCCACGGCAATGGCATCCGGGTCTCTCAGTGCATGCATCTCGAATCGCGTGCAAACATCGGTAACTGCTTCCGGCACCGGCTCGCCCTGCCCCCACAAACGCAGCATCTCGCGATCGTCATCTTCGAGAAGGGGCAAGGCCGAAAGAGAAGCCTTCGGTTGATCCAATGCCGCTTTCAGCAGCAAGCGGAAACAATCGCTCATCTGCTCGATCGTGGCGCGATCGAAAATGTCGGCGTTGTACACGATGGATCCTTCCAGCCCGTCCTCGCCTTCGCCGATGGCCAGGGTAAGGTCGAACTTTGCCTCCACCGGTGCGATCCGCAACGGCTCCGTCTTCAATCCGTCAAGCTCGAACTTATGCTGGGGTCCGTTCTGCATCACGAACATTGCTCTAAACAGCGGCGACCGCGTCCATCGACGATCGGGCTCCAGTCGTTCGATCAGTCGCTCCAGGGGAAGTCGCTGATTGGCGAGACCGCCAAGCGTGACGCCTCGGACGCGATTAACTATTTCGCTGAAGGAGGGGTCGCCAGACAGGTCGGTACGAAGCACCAATGTATTGACGAAGAAGCCAATCAGTGATTCCAGTTCCTTCGAGCTGCGGTTGGCCACCGGAGAACCAACGACGATATCGTCCTGATCAGAGTAGCGACACAGCAGCGCCTTAAAGCCAGCCAGGAGCACCATGAACAACGTGGCCCCGGATTGATCGGCGAAACGCTTCGCCGCCTCAGTCAGATTTTTATCGAGGCGGAACACCAGTTCATCGCTCTTGGTGATCTGACGAAGGTTGCTGATGCGATCGGTGATCAAGCGCAACTCGGGCGGCGCACCACGCATCTTTTCCTGCCAGTAGAAGAGCAATTCCTCCAGAACGCCGAAGTTCATCCACTCGTCCTGCCAGGTCGCGTAGTCCGCGTACTGCAGGGAAACATTCTCGAGCTGTGCCGGTACGCCACTGCGGTGGCCGGCGTACAACTTCGACAACTCCCCAAAAAAAACGTCCATCGACCATGCATCAGTGATGATGTGATGCATGCCAATCATCAGCACGTGGTAGTCGGGTGCGAATCGCAACACGCTGACTCGCAGCAGCGGGCCGCGCTGAAGGTCAAATGGACGGTTAGCGTCGTTGCGGATCATCTGTTGGCCACGCTCGCGGGCATCCTCGGGCGCCAACAGCTCGAAGCTGGCCGTCGCGATGCGCACTGAGGCCGTCGCGGCGACGATCTGCACCAGGCGACTGCCAGGCTCCATGGTGAAGGTCGTGCGCAAGCTCTCATGCCTGGCCACCAGGTCATTCAGGCTGCGCTGCAGCGCCTCCATGTCGAGCTCGCCAGAGATCGCATACAACGAGTGTACGTTGTATGCGGTGGATGTCGGATCCAATTGGTGCAGAAACCACATGCGTTGCTGGGCATGGGATTGCACGAAGACGTTGTCGATGCCGTCTTCGCGACTGGCCGGCTTAATGGGGGGGATCGTCAATGCCGGCTGGCCCCAACGGCCGCTATCGATCGCCGCAGCCAACGCAATCAATTCCGGTTCCTCGAACAGGCCTTGCAGAGGAACCTCGATATTAAGTCGTTCCAGTAGTCGGGCCGCGACGCGCGTAGCCATTAGCGAGTGGCCGCCGAGCGCAAAGAAGTTGTCGCGCACGTCGATCTGCGAGCGGTCCAGCACCTCGCCCCAGATCTCGGCAACGAGGATCTCGGTGGGCGTCGTGGGCGGCACGTGATCGACGCGCCGTTCGTCTGCTTGCGGCAGCGCACGTACGTCCAGCTTGCCGTTGACCGTCGTGGGCAACTGATCCAGTCGCATCAGCGCCGCCGGCACCATGTAGCTCGGCAGCTTCACCCGCAGCCGCTCCAGCACGTCGTCCTCCCAGCCGGCCGCTACCGGGGCATCCACCGATGCCACCACGTAACCCACCAGGCGCAGTCCGCCGGCTCC
>NZ_JADIKJ010000022.1:0-52565 GCF_044904675.1 Dyella jejuensis
CACAGCGCCGGCACCTTGATCTCAATGCCCTCCGCAGCCAGACGATCACTCAACTCCGCCAACGTCAGATCCGGCGTCTTTTCAATCCACCCGCGAATCACCGTTTCCTTGTGCGCAATCCGCGAGCGCCGATGACCTCCACCGGCAAGCTTTGACGCTTTCCCTCTTTTTCCCAGCGTTGGCGCACCTGGTACACCCACAGGCGGCTCACTTCGTAGCGCTTGGCAATCGCTGACGGGCTTTCGCCTCGCTCCAATGCACCCAAAACTCGATCACGCAGGTCTTGCGAATACGCATGCATGTTCGTCTCCTCCTCGACACCGGAGGGTACATTACATGTTGTATATGTTTAAATCAAAAATGCTCTAGACCAGGCTGGACTTGTTCACGACACGTTCTTCCGGTGCAGGCAGATGAGGACGCAAGCTCAGCCAGTCATGCCGTGGCGCCGTCAAGCGAGGGCGCTGCGGCAGCATTCGCAGGTTGCAAAATGACAGCTGGTATTGCCACCGCGGCAGGGAAATAGGCGGTGGCATTCACGCGATTGGCGGGGAACGATAACGCTACCTTGCCGCCAGGCTGCGGCGGTGGCGCGCCGCTGATGGCGCCTTGCGCGATCACCGGTCCGGTCGGCTGCCCGGTGGGCGAACCACCCGACGGCTCCAGCGATACCGCCAGTGCGGCGGTCGAGCCGAGCTGGGCGAGCAGGGCGGGACTGAGCGGAATGACGTTGGGTGCGTCGGGGATGAATACCCCGACCGAGATCGGCTTCTTGCCGGCCGGTATCAGCCACAGCTGCGTGCTGCGGTTGCTGGCGATGGCCGCAGGCGTCGCGGGCAGCACGATCATTTCCTTGCGCGTGAGATCCATGGTCGCGGTCCAGCCAGCCACGCCGTTGGTCTGCTTGATGCTCGAAACCATCAAGCTTACCGCCGCCACTTCGTGCCGGGGCGCGGTGGTCGTGCGCAGCATCACCACCACGCATGCCGCTGCGACGATGGAAGCGCCGATGCCGATCCATTGCCACAGCCGCAGGTTTTCCAGCCAGGAACGCCTTGGCGCCGTTTCGCGCACCGCCTGCCATTGCAGTGCGTGCAGGATGCGTGTCCATACATACTCAGGCGGCGCTGTTTCAGGCAAGGTCTGCGCGAGCGGCATCAGATGCCGTTGCCAGCGCGCCACCGCGGTGGCGGCTTCATCGCTGCTGGCTACTTCCTGGGCGATAGCGGCGCGTGCATCGGCATCGAGTACGCCAAGCACATATTCGGCGTAGCGCAGATTGTTGCGGTCGTCTTCGTATGCGGCGTTCATGGTTCAAGGCACGTGCGAAGTTGCATCAGGCCACGGCGAATCCAGCTTTTCATGGTGCCCAGCGGCACTTTGGCCCGCTCCGCCAGTTCGCCATAGGTGATGCCGCTGAAGAAGGCTGCGCGAATGGAGCGCCGTTGCTGCGATTCCAGTTGTTCCATACAGTCCTCCAGCCGCTGGTAATCCTGGCCGCTTTCGGTCTTCGACGCGGGCGTCGGATCGTCATCGGCCAGGCTGTCCATGTCGAAGTCGTGGTCGAGCGCGGCACCCTGGTGCTGGCGCAAGCGGTCGATCGCCTTATTGCGGACCAGCGCCACCAGCCAGGTCATCGCGCCGGCGCGCGCCGGGTCGAAGCTCGCACTGCGCTGCCATATCGATACATAGGCTTCCTGCAATACTTCCTCCGCTTCGCGCCGGTCGGAGAGCATGCGTGCACACACGCCGAACAGCCGTGCCGACGTGCGCCGGTAGAGCTCGCCAAACGCATCGCGATCCTGCTTGGCGATGCGCAACAGTAGCTGCTTGAGTTGTTCGTGATCGGCGGCGCTGGTAACACTCATGGGCAAGCGATCCTGAAAGAATAAAGGGCAGGCAACGACTGAAAAGACCAGGAGCAAGCGTGTTCGTGCGTGCAAGGATGGCATGGGAAGGACAGGCGATAAACATCATGGCCCTGGCTCTGGCCATTGTTGCGGTACCTTGCGCAGCTTGTGCGTATCGTAGCCCAGTGCCGCCACGCGCGCGGTCAACTGCTGGTAGACCGCTTCGGGCAGGCCGGGCGTGCGCGCCATGATCCACACATAATCGCGCTTGCTGCGTGCCACGATCACGTTGCCATAATCGGCATTCACATAGGCCACGACGTACTCGGCCTTGATCGGCCAGACGAATTGCATGCCCCACACCGCTTGCCCGGTACCGGGCCGAACGGTGCCCACCGGATGCATGGTCCTGAGCGGGCCATCGAAGCTGCCCTGGCGAAAGCGGAAGGTAGTCTGGATTTTTCCGTCCGGCAGCAGCGCGTAGGATTCCACGGCGTTGTAGGCGTGCCGTTCCGGATAACTGGGAATGGCCGCGATCACGTACCACGCGCCCATGTAGCGCTGAAGATCGAGATGGTCCACGTGCGGCATGGGTGCGTTCGCGGCGCAGCCTGTGAACGCGATCGCCGTAAGCAGGCCGAGCATGCTGTGCGATAACGGACGCATGGTGTCAGTCCTGCCGCGCAAAACAATAGTGAGCGACCAGCCACTGTTGTCCTTGTTCATAGCCGAACAGTTCGGCACAGGCCATCCAGAACATCCGCCAGCGCTGGAACCATAGCGGCGCAAGGCGCATGCCGTAGGTTTCCTGCAGGATGCGCATCACATCATGGCGGCCGCGGTCCTGGTTGGCCAGCCAATGGTTGGCGGTGCGCTGGTAATGCGTGCCATCGACCAGCCAGCGTTGTTCCAGGCACAGGTCGCGCTGGAACCACAACAAAGTGTCCACCGCGGGCATCAGGCCGCCGGTAAAGAAATGGCGGCCGAGCCAGTTGTCCTCGCCTTGCGTCTCGAACGGATACAGCAACGAACGGTGCGCGAAGATATGCACGAACAGCTTGCCGCCCGGGCGCAACCAGCTGGCGATGCGCGCCAACAGCGATTCGTAGTTGCGCATGTGCTCGAACATCTCGATCGATACGCAGCGGTCGTAGGCTTCCACCTGCAACGCCAGCGCGTTCACGTCGCAGGTGATGACCTGGACATTATTGAAGCCGCGCAGCGCGCATTGAGTCTGGATATGCTGGCGCTGCGAGCGGGAGTTGGAAACCGTGGTGATGCGCGCGCGTGGATAGCGTTCGGCCATCCATAGGGTCAGCGAGCCCCAGCCGCAGCCCAGTTCGAGGATGTCCTGGCCGTCGGCGAGTCCGGCGCGCTCGCAGTACAGCGCCAGCATCGCCTCCTCGGCTTGTTCCAGCGTTTCCTTGCCGGTGGGGTAGTAGCAGCAGGAATATTTCAGCCGGCGACCCAGGCATTCGTGGAAAAAGGCCGCGGGCAACTCGTAATGTTGCGCATTGGCGGCATCGGTGTGAATGGCGAGCGGGCTGTTCCGCAGTTCATCGATGCGCTGTTGCTGGCGCAACGCCTGTGCTTCGGGGCCGCTGCGTTGTTCTTCTTTCAATCGTTGTGTGCAGAGCTGGCGGATGCCGGCGCGCAACAGTGCGTCCGGAAGCAGGCCACGCTCGGCCAGCCCGAGCAGACCCTTGGCTGGGCGGTCCGCGGCGAGTTCGGCGTTCGCCATGGTGGTGGTCGTCATGGTGTACCCCTGTTGGAAGAGGATGATTTGGGAAACCAGGGAATCAGCATCGGCGTGGTGCGCAGGTACTCGCGATAATCCTCGCCCCGGCTGCGCAGGGCCTGCGCTTCGGTGAAGGCGACGCCGCTGATCCAGCGCAGGAACACATACATCACGATCGGTCCGGACCATGCCAGCCATGCCAAAGGCGATGCCCATGCGAGGGCGACATAGGCAAACCAGTGCAGCCATTCGAAGAAGTAGTTGGGATGGCGCGAATAACGCCACAGCCCATCGCGGCAGGTTTTGCCGCGATGGGCCGGATCATGCCGGAAGCGCGCGAGCTGCCGATCGGCGATGGATTCGCCCGCCACGCCGATGCACCAGATGGCGATGCCCACCATGACCGCTGGCGTGAAGGCGGCCATCGGATTACGCGCGGCGGCCATGAACGGCAACGCGAACAGCGGTACCGATAACGCCTGGCCTTGGAAGAACAGGAAGAACTTCCATGCATCGCCGCGCCAATGCGCACGCAATTGGCGATACCGTCCGTCTTCGTCCTCGCGGCGAACGCGCTGCCACAGATGCCATGCCAGGCGGCTTGCCCAGATGCTGCCAAGCACGCCCACGATGCAGCGCGGCGTCGCGGCGCCACGGCTGGTGAGGGCGGCCAGAACAGCACCCAGGCCGACACCTGTCGACCACAGCACGTCGACGATGCCCGCGTTGCGGTGCCGCTGCTGCCAGCGCCAGCCGAGCGTCATCAGCGCCATCATGGTTACGAGGAGCACCGTCAATTGCAGCCACAGGTTCATGGCTGGTCCGGGGAAATGGATGCGATAGACGGGCGCGATGCAGCGCCAAGGCGGCGCGCCAGCCATGCCAGCAGCGGCAGTGCCAACGCCCAGCTGGCGGCGATCCAGCCGATGCCGCGCCAGGCCGGCGCAGCAAACACCACGGCATGCCAGCCGCGCTGCGCGCCCAGATAGGCGAGCGGTGCGCCGATCGCGCCTAATGCCAGCGCAAGCCATGGCCGGTCGCGCAGATAAGCAAGGCTGCGATTGAGTGTGGTGGCGAACGACATCCATAGCGCCAGAATCCACCACGGAGCGCCGTGCTCCGGAAACGCGGGTGACGACGTGGCATATCGCGCCCAGCCGCGCTGGGCCATGACCCCGTCGATCACGATGCCGAGCAGCAACGCTATCGCGAGCAAGCGCAATTCCACCTCCGGACGCTTGGCGGTAACTGTCTGCCAACTTATGAACAGCAAGCCGCTGATGAGCCCGGGCCATGCCGCGCCGCGCGCGGCGCCGATGACTGCGGCGAACCACACCAGTTGGTAGCCAATGAGATTGCCCCAGAAGCTCATTCGCATGCAGCTCCTGCGCGTGGGGTCCAGCGCGCGCCGGCCGGTTGCGCGGCGGGGCGTGCGAACAGCAGGTGCGCGACACCGATGGAACGTTCCAGGAATCCGCCCTCGCAGTAGGCAAGGTAAAACTCCCACAGGCGCATGAACGGCTCGTCAAAACCTTGCGCGCGAATCTCCGGCGCAGCGGCCAGGAAGCGTTCGCGCCAGGCATGCAGGGTGCGCGCGTAAGAGCGGCCAAAGTCTTCCAGGTCGATCAGCGCCAGGTCGCTCGCGCGCGCCTTGGCCGCCAGCATGGCGCTGATCGAGGGAATGAAACTGCCGGGAAAAATATGGCGCTTGATGAAATCCACCGAGCGCAGCGCCTGCGTATAGCGGTGATCCTCGATCGTGATGGCCTGGATCAAGGCGATCCCGTCCGGTGCCAGCAGTTCGGTCAGCTTGGCGAAATACGTTTCCAGATACGGCGCGCCGATCGCTTCGATCATTTCGATCGATACGACCCGGTCGTATTGACCGTCCAGGTCGCGGTAGTCCTTCAGCAGTACGCTTATTTTGTCGCTGAGCCCGGCTTCGGCGATGCGCTGCGTCGCCAGTGCGTGCTGTTCGCGCGAAAGGGTCGTGGTGGTGACGTGGCAACCGTAATGCCTGGCGGCGTGGATGGCGAAGCCACCCCAGCCGGTGCCGATCTCCATCAGGCGCTGGCCGGGGCGTAGATCCAGCTTGTGACAGATCGTGTCCAGCTTGCGCGTGGACGCGCTTTGCAGCGTATCGTCGTCGTCCGTCCACAGCGCCGACGAATACATCATGTCGTCCGACAGGAAAGTGGCGAAGAAGGTATTGCCGAGGTCGTAGTGTTCGGCGATGTTGCGGCGGCTTCCCTCGCGCGTGTTCCGGCGCAGCGCATGCCACAGTTTCAGCAAGGCGCCTCCGGCGCGGGCCATGCCGGTTTCCATGCCATCGAGCAGACTGCGGTTGCGCACCAGCAGCCGCACCAGCGCCACCAGGTTGTCGCAGCGCCAATGGCCGTTGCCGTAGGCATCGCCTGCCCCCACGCTGCCATGCCCGGCGATCGCGCGATAGAAAGCGGCATCGTCGACACGCACATTCACGTGCAAGGAGGCATGCGTATCGGTGACATCGCCCAGCTGCACCGTGCCCCAGGCGTCGTGGATCGTCAGGGTTCCGTGCCGGATACCGCGCATGCGTTCGAGCAGCCGGTCGCGCAGGAAACGGTCAAAGGTGGACGCAGACGATTCCTTCAGGCCTGCGGCCGGGGCGAGGAGTTCGTTCATGGAAGTTTCCCGAAGCTGGTGGAAGACGATGGCGGCAACGGACCGCCAGGGTGGTCGTAAACCGGATTGCGCTTGAGCCAAAGGCGCAACGCCTGCCAATGAATGGCGGCGACCACCTGTGCGGTCATCAGCGGATAACGCCACAGCACGCGCGCCAGCGAGCGGCCATCGAGTGGACGGCGTGCCAGCGCGAGCGTGGCGTCGAACTCCGGCCGTTCGCCGTCCAGTACCTTCATGTGCACGCGCAGATCGTCGCCGGGCGTGGTGAAACGCCAGTCGTAGCCACGCTGCATCGCCATGAACGGGGAAACGTGGAAGGCTTTGCCAAAGCGCCAATGCAGCGCACGGCCGTGCACTTGCGCGTTCGCGACCGGCAGTACATAGGCATGCCGCTCGCGCCAGGGCGTGTTGGTGATATCGGCGACGATGCAATCCAGGGTCGTGCCATCCTCGGCATAGCAGTAATAAAAGCTCACCGGATTGAACACCTGGCCGGCATAGCGCGGATGCGCGAGCAAGCGGATCGGTCCGCCCGGCGCATGCCCGGTCTGTTGCGCGATACGTTGCCGTACCGCCTGCGCCAGCGGCATATCGCCGGGAGCGAGGTAATCGGCACGGCGCCATTCGGCCAGGTTGCGGTGCCGTGCCGACCAGAACCAGCGTTGCTGGAACACGCTGTCGATCTCGTCCAGGTCCAGGTATAGCTGCGCCATGCGGTAACGGAACGCATGTGCGTGCGGCGCATGGCGGCGATGCGTCACCACGCCTTCGTAGACGGCGCTGGCTAGCGGCGGCTTGTGCATCACGCTGCGGTCTCGGCGCGCGAGGAGGTGGTCTGTGCATCCAGCGCGTCGACCACTTCCATGGCGCTGTGCAAGCCGTCTTCGTGGAAGCCCCAGCCCCAGTAGGCGCCAGCGTACCAAGTGCGGCGGCGTCCCTGGATATCCCGCTTGCGCTTCTGCGCCGCGACGGCGTGCAGATCGTAGACCGGATGGTGATAGCTCATCCGCTGCAAGATGCGCGACGGATCGATCGCCTCGGTGCGATTGAGCGTCACCACGAACGGCTCGCGCGAGCGGATGCCCTGCAACAGGTTCATGCAATAGCTCACCGTACATGCATCGCCCGATCGGTCGGGCACATAGGCGTTCCATGCCGCCCACGCCTTGCGATGCCGTGGCAGCAGCGATGCGTCGGTATGCAGCACCGTGTCGTTGATCTGATAACGAATCGCACCGAGCACCGCGTGTTCGTCATCGCTGGGATCGGCGAGCAACGCCAGTGCCTGGTTGCTGTGACAGGCAAGCACGACGTGATCGAAGGTTTCACGGTCCGAGGCGGTGAACACGTCCACGCCATCGTCGCCGCGCTGGATCGCGCGCACTGGAGTGGAAAGGCGCACCTGGGCGCGCCAGCGCGCCTGCATCGCGCGCACGTAGCTGGCCGAGCCGCCTTGTACGACCAGCCATTGGGGACGGCCCGACACCTGCAACATCTGGTGATTGGCCATGAACTGCACCAGATAGCGGGCGGGAAAGGCCAGGATCTGCTTGGCCGACGACGACCACAGGGCCGAAGCCATCGGCACCAGATGATCGTCGCGGAAGGCCGCGCCATAGTGGTGCTGGTCGAGGTATTCGCCCAAGGTCGGCCCGACCCCGGGGCGTTCGAGCAATTGCGGCGCCTCGCGATAGAAACGCATCAGGTCGCCTACCATGCCGAGGAATCGCGGCGATAGCAGATTGCGGCGCTGGCAGAACAATGTATCGAAATCGGCGGCGTTGTATTCCAGTCCGGTGGCGGCGTTGTGCACCGAAAAACTCATGGTGGTAGGGCGGCTCGCCACCCCCAGTTCGTCGAATAACTGGGTCAGCAACGGATAGTGGGTCGGGTTATAGACGATGAATCCGGTATCGATGTCGTACCAGCGGCCGTCCTGCTGCACGGTGTGCGTATGCGTGTGGCCGCCGAGATAATCGTTCGCCTCGTACAAGGTCACCTCGTGCCGGCGCGAAAGCCGGTAGGCCGAGGCGAGTCCCGCGATGCCGGCACCGATGATCGCGATGCGCATGGTTCAGTGCCTCGCCTTGGCCGATACCCACGCCGGCACCGGCTTGAGGTCCCACACCAATCCACATGCCGCCAGCAGCCGCAGGCCGTACCAGGTAAGGTCGATTTCCCACCAGCGGAATCCCTGGCGCGTCGATCCGGGATAAAAGTGATGGTTGTTGTGCCAGCCTTCGCCGAAAGTGATCAGCGCCAGCCACAGATTGTTGCGGCTGTTGTCGCCGGTCTCGAAACGGCGACGGCCGAAGCGGTGCGCCAGGGAGTTGATGGTGACGGTGGCGTGGAACAGCACCACCGTGGAGATAAAGAATCCCCATACCAGCATTTGTCCGCCCGTTACGTGCAGCGAGGGTGCCACGCGGTGCAGCAGCGCACCAAGCCCATACAGGAGCGCGGCCAGCACGATCGGGGCGACCGTGTCATAGCGATCGAGCCAGCGCAGTTCGGGATAGCGGCGCAGGTCAGGCACGCGCGCCAGGTCGGTGCGGAAAGCGCGCGGGGTCAGGAACCAGCCCATGTGGCTCCACAGGAAGCCGGTCATGCTCGGTGAATGCGGATCGAGCGCGCTGTCAGCGTGTCGATGGTGGGCACGATGGTGCGCGGCCCACCATAGCGGGCCGCGCTGCACGCAAGTGGACCCCAGTAGCGCGAAGAAAAATTGCAGCGCGCGCGACGTGCGAAATGTGCGATGGGAAAAATAGCGGTGATAAAAGCCGGTCAGCGCGAACATGCGCACGGCATACATGGCTGCCGCCACCCCCATGGCGGTGGGCGACACGCCCACCCAGAACGCCGCCAGGCACGCCAGATGCAGAATCACGAAGGGAATCGCGCGCAGCCAGTCGACCCGGTCTTCGCGCTCACTGGGCACGGCCGCGGCCGCCTGGGTGTCGAACCAGCTGCGCAAGGCGGCAGTGGTCGTCGGGCGGGAGGCCATGGGTGGCCTTTGGTCGATATCGAGCTTGTTCCGGTACGGGTGCATGGTCGAGTCCTGTGCGTGTCACTGACCTATACGGAAGAGCGGGCGGCTTGGATGCACGCCAGAGGCATCAACCCGGGCAGGTCTGCGCCAGCGGCAGCGCGGCCGCCCGTTGGATGTCCTGCGGGCTGGGGGCGGGGACGCTGGCCGACCGGCTGAAATCGATGCGCACGCGCTGTTCTTTCCCTGCTGCATCGTGGATATTGCTGAGGCCCTCGAAGCGCAGCAGGCGTCGGTCGGCCGTGGCGTAGGTCAGTTCGATCGACGGCACGGCGAAGCCATACCAGGCGTCCATGCTCAACCGCAGATGCCGCACGCTGCCTCGTGCGCCGCTGTTCGCGTCGTCGAGCCGCAGCGCCACGTAGTCGAGCCGGCTGGGCACGGCGAAGACGATGCGGGTACCGCTTGATGTGCCCAGGTCGTTCCAGTGATCCCGCACGTAAGCATCGAAGCCGGCATCGATCACCGCGTTGGCGTACTCGGCCAGTGGGGCCGAGCGCAGCGGCGCGTCGCGGTCGGCTTGCACGTAGATCTCGCGCTTGCCCTGGCTGCCCCGGACGCCCTCGCGATAACCCGTGCGCGCATCGACCAGGTCGAAGTCGGGCGCCTCGGCATTCGGCACGTCGCGCACCCACTTGCGTGCGAACGGCTGGCCGGAAGGACAGCGATACAGCACCAGCCGCGTGCGGACTCCATGGTCGTCGAACAGGAAGTGTTCTTCCTCGTAGATGACGTGCCCATCGACATGGGTAGCCGTCCCTTCGTAATGCTGCGTGTCCTGCGCAGAGGCGGCGCTGCTGAAACCGCCCAGCAGCGCGGCGCAGAAAATCATGTGCAGCCCGGAGCGGATCCGGCCTGCCGAGGTGGGTGGCTGCATCGTGTTGCGCTCGTTGTCCTTGGTCATGACAAGGAGTACGAGTGGGGTCGCCGTTTGGATGCAGCGAGGAGGGTGGCCCCCATCATGGCCGCCGCGGCCTGCCTTTCCAGCTGGGTTTGCTCGATGGGCGGCCCTCGTCCCAGCCTCGCGTGGACAGGCCTGAAGCTGCTCGCGATCGAGATAAAAAAGGCCGGCGCATGGCCGGCCTCTTCATTCACCGGAAAAGCGATCTCATTCAAGCATCCACTGCTGCGGGGCCAGTCCGTTGTCGGTCCATATCTGCAACTGCGTGCCTTCGGTGGTCGAGCCGCCGGTGTCGTCGAGCATCAGCGAGCCGGAGGCCTGGTTCATCAGCTTGTAGGTGCCGTTGCCCAGGTCCATGAACAGCCAGTTCTGGTTGGCATTGCCTGCACAGCCCCACAGCGTGACCAGGTTCCCCGGCGACGTGCTGCCGCCGGTGTTGTCCACGCACAGTCCGGTCTGCTGGTTCTGGATGCTGTACCAGCCGCCACCCTGCGCATGCACGATCCAGTTCTGCACTGGCGCAGCGTTGCAGTCCCACAGTTCCGCGCTGGTGTCATTGGCGGTGGACCAGCCAGTGTTGTCCAGGCACAGCGAAGTGTTCTGCAGGTTGTGGAACACGTGCATGGAGCCGTCGGCGGGCAGGTTGTTCCACGATTCACTGGCGAAGTAGGTGATGCAGCCGCCGTTGTTGTAGTCGGACGCGAGCTCCAGGATGTTCGAGCCATCCGTGGCCGGCAGCAGCGCCGACGAATAGTTCGGGCAGTAGTTGTCGTAGGCGGTGGGAACCTGCACGGGTGCGGCGATGGTGTACCAGTTGCCTGCGCCATCCACGTTGGTGTTGACGAACAATACCTTGCCGTTGGACGCCGATACATTGCCGCTGGATTCGTACATCACCTGGCCGACCAGCACGATCGCGCCATTGCTGGAGATGGCCGACGGGCTCCATGCATTCAGCGGCGCGTGCTCGAAGTATTGGCCGCTGGCGGTGGCGATCTTGGTGCCGGTATTGCTGGCGTCACCGAAATTCCAGCCGTCGGTGGAGGTACGGTAGAACACCGTGCAGGCGGCCGGCCCGCACAATTCGTAGCTCATGAAGAAATGGCCGTCCGGCAGCTTGCTGACCGTGGCCATGCCCGGCCGGTCCGAGGAGACAGTGCTGGCTACCGTGTTGGTCTGGTCCTGCCATGACTGTCCGTTGTAGGTGCGAATCTGCGCCAGCTTCTGGCTACAGCAGGCATCCGTCTCGTCCGACCAGAACATGACCAGCCCGCCATCGTTGGCGACCTCGAACTGCGGTTCCCACAGGCCGTGCGCGCTGCTCCCGGTATTGCCGCCCTGCACCGGCGTGCTGTGGTAATTCCAGCTGACGCCCTGGTTGGTGCTGGTGTATACCTCGATCGCATAGCTGTTGCCGATCGTATAGGTGGCCGCGAACATCAAGGTGCCGGCGGCCAGCGCGCCCACCTGCTGCGGCAGTTCGTAAAGCGTGGCGCAGCATTGCTCGGTACTGCCGCTGATGGTCGGCACCGGGCCGATCAGGTTCCAGCTGGCACCGTTGCTGGTGCTCTGGAAGATGATGCCGTTGGTGCTTGCCACCAGCATGCCGTTGACGGAAGCGGGGCCATGCTCCAGGCGCACGACGCGCGGATAGAGCGTGCTGCCGGTGAGCAGGGTGCCGGTGGCGGCGTGGGCAGGCCGCGTGCCGCCAGCCAGCAGCAGGGCGATCAGCAGGACGAACCGGGAACCCCAGGCCGGCCAGAACTTCGGAAGTTTCATGGAACATCTCCTGTGTCGCGCAAGGCGACAACGTGATGCGTGGATGATTGACGTGCCGAAAGTCGTTGCTGTTGTAGGTGGTGCGCGGCCGCGCGTGTCGGCCGGAAATCCCCAAGTAAAGCGCTTTGCCTGCATCGGGCGCCCGGCGCCCGATGCATAGTGTTTTGTTTTTCAGCGAGTCAGCGGCCGATGTCGCGCAAGCGCTTGCCGCCCAGCAGGTTCCGCTCGATCTGTTCCAGCGTCACGCCCTTGGTCTCGGGCACCAGCCAGAACGTCAGCCCGATGAATACCAGGTTGAGCGCGGCATACAGCCAGAAGGTCTGCGTGTGGCCGAAGGTGTTGAGCAGGGTGAGGAAGGTAGCGCCGACGATCATGTTGGCGATCCAGTTGGTAAAGGTGGAGCAGCCGATGCCGAAGTCGCGGCCCTTGAGCGGCTGCACTTCCGAACACAGCGTCCAGATCAGCGGACCGGCGGACATCGCAAAGCCGACGATGAAGACCAGCAGCATGCCCACGGTGAACAGCTGTCCGGCGTGGGTGCCGATGCCAAGGCGCATCATGCTGCCGACCACGCCCAGGCCGATCGCCATCACCGCGAAGCCGGTGTAGAGGATCGGCTTGCGTCCCCAGCGGTCGATCAGGCCGATCGCGATGAAAGTAGCCAACACATTGGTGAGGCCCACGATCGCGGTAAACCACATCTGCGAATGCGTGTCGTAGCCCATGTCCTGGAAAATGCGCGGCGCGTAGTACATCACCACGTTCATGCCGGTGAACTGCTGCATCAACTGCAGCAGCACGCCAAGCCCGACCGAACGGCGGAAATTACTGTTTTCCAGGAACAAGTGCCAGCCGCGCTGGGGGGTGCGCAGCTGTTCCTTGATATCGTTCGCTTCGCGCTGCACGGCATCGGGATTGCCACGCAGGCGTTGCAGGACATCCAGTGCTTCGGCATCACGCTGGCGCATCATCAGCCAGCGCGGGCTGTCGGGCAGGAAGAACACGCCGAACAGGAACAGGATGCCCGGAATCGCGATGATGCCCAGCATCCAGCGCCAGTTGCCGCTGTAGCTGAAGGCGGTGTCGGAAAGGAACGCCACCAGGATGCCGATGGTGATCATCAGCTGGTACAGCGACACCATCGCTCCGCGGATGTATTCCGGCGCCACCTCCGCCAGATAGAGCGGCGCGGTGAAGGTTGAAATGCCGATCGCCAGACCGAGCACCACGCGCGCGGCGATCAGCGTGTAGGGCGACCAGGCGAAGCCGCACAACAGCGATCCCACCACGAACAGCACGGCGCCGAGGATCAGCGAACGCTTGCGGCCCAGCGAGGCCGACATCCATCCGGCCAGCAGCGCGCCGAGCGCGGCGCCGAACATCATGGCGCTGACGATCCACTCGATCATGTGGTCGGAGATGGCGAAATCTTTCTGGATGAACTGTGTGGCGCCGGAAATCACGCCGATGTCGAGGCCGAACATGAGTCCGGCGAGCGCGGCGAGCACGCAAGTGAATATCGCGGTCGCCTTGGCGTGCGTGGCGGCGGGTGTGGCAATGGCATTCATGGATGACTCCCCAGTCGGATGCGTCGCGTGGATGCCTCGGCGGGCACTTGGGTGATGGCGACGCGAGAAAAGAGCCGGCTCATGCGGGCCGGCCTGCAAAACGTGGTTCGGGCATGCCGGTGAACGGTACTTCGACGGCGAACAGGCCCCCTGCTTGCGGATCCTGCGTCAGCGCTTGCGCGGTCAGGCCGTCGCGCGCGCTGGTGATGTAAAGCACGTTCAGGTGTTCGCCGCCGAAGGCAACGCGCGTCGGTTGCCGGGTCGGTACTGCCACCACCATGTCCGGCTTGCCGTGGCAGTCGTAGCGCACCACACGTCCCGCGCCCCATTCCGCGTTCCACAGGCCGTCCTCGCTGTCGACTGCCGAACCATCCGGTTCGCCTTGCTGCCGCGACAAATCGACGTGGACGCATGCATCCGTCACGCGGTCGCCGTAGCGGCAGCGATGCACGATGCGCCGCATCGAATCGCAGTAATACATGGTGGCGCCATCGGGACTGAAAGCGATGCTGTTGCTGATCGCGACCGGGCCCAGCGGCAATGGTTCGAGCACGAGGTTGTCGTGCAGGCGGTAGAAGCCGCCTGCCGCCCGGCGTGCCTCGCCGGCGGCCGGCTCGTGCAGGGTGCCGAACACGAAGCGGCCCTGGCGATCGCAGGCGCCATCGTTGAGGCGCGTGGGCAACCCAGGCTCGACTTCGGCGATCCGGATCGTTTCACCGCTTTCCAGATGGAAGAAGGCCAGCCCGCTGGCCAACCCCAGCAGCAACCAGTCGTCGTCGTCGCACAGCGCGAACGAGGCCAGGCGTTCGGGCATGTTCCAATGGCGCGTGCTGCTATCGGCGGGGCGGAAACGCCATAGCGTCGACGCATGGATGTCCGTCCAGTACAGCGACTGGCTGCGCACGCACCAGGTCACGCCCTCGCCGAGCGTATTGCGTGCATCGAGCACCAGGGCAGCGGTAAGGCTCATGCCCAGCCGCCGTCCACGATGAAATCCTGTCCGGTACACATGCCACTGTCGTCGGCGCCGAGGAACAGGGCCGCACGCGCGAGGTCGTCCGCCGCCAGGTATCCCGGCATGCACTGCTTGTGCTTGATCTCCCGCTCGCCGGCTTCGTCGAGCCAGAGCTCGCGCTGCTTGTCGGTGATGACCCAGCCCGGCACCAGCGCATTGATGCGGATGCGATCCTTGCCGAGTTCGCGCGCCAGTCCGTTGACCAGGCCGTGCACGGCCGATTTCGCCATCGCATACATCGGATAGCCGGCGTTCTTGATCATCCAGCCGGTGGAACCCAGGCAGATCACCGACCCGCCGCCCAACTCGCGCATGCCGGCCACGACCGCCTGGGTGGCGAAATACTGATGGCGCAAATTCACGGCGATGCTTTGCTCGAACTCCTCCGGCGTGGTGTCTGCCAGTCGATGGCGGCGATCGTTGGCGGCATTGTTGATCAGCACGCCGATCGTACCGATCTGCGCGCGCGCCGCGCCGATGGCCTGCCGCAATGCCTGCACATCCGTGACATCGCAGGGCAGGAACACCGGCGCATGGCGCGTGGCGGGCAGCGCGGCGCGCAAGGCGGCAGCGCCTTTCTCGTCGATATCGAGGAACGCCACGCGCGCGCCCTGCTGGGCGAAGTGCGTGACGAACGCCGCGCCGATGCCGGTGGCGCCGCCGCTGACCAGCACCGCGCGGTCGACCAGGCTGGGATAAGTGGCAAACGAAGACATAGGAAATCTCGCAGAAGGAGGGCGGCTTACCACTCGGCGACGCTACCGTCGGTATGGCGCCAGATCGGATTGCGCCAACGATGACCCACGGCGGCACGTTCGGCGACGTAGGCTTCGTTCACCTCGATGCCCAATCCTGGGCCACCGGGAATGGAAACATAGCCGTCTTCGTAGGCAAACACGCTGCGGTCGGTCACGTAGTCGAGCAGGTCGTTGGCCGCGTTGTAGTGGATGCCCAGGCTTTGTTCCTGGATGAAGGCGTTGTGGCAGATCGCATCGAGTTGCAGATTAGCGGCGAGTGCGATCGGACCGAGCGGACAATGCAGGGCCAGCGCCACGTCGTAGGCTTCCGCCATGGTTGCGATCTTGTGCGTCTCGGTGATGCCGCCGGCATGCGATGGATCGGGCTGGATGATGTCCACGCCACCGATCGCGAACACGCGCTTGAAGTCGTAACGCGAATAGAGCCGTTCGCCCAGCGCGATCGGCGCAGGTGAAATCGACGCCAGCTCGGGGATCGATTCCAGGTGGTCGGACAACACGGGCTCTTCGATGAACATCAGCTTGAACGGCGCCAGCTCGCGCATCAGCACCTTGGCCATCGGCTTGTGCACGCGGCCGTGGAAATCCAGGCCCAGCCCGATATCCGGTCCCACCGCGTCACGCACCGCCTGCACGTTTTCGAGCACACGCTGCACCTTGGCATGCGTATCGACGAAGTGCATTTCCTCGGTGGCATTCATCTTTACCGCGGTGAAGCCGCGCGCGACGGCGTCCTTCGCCGCCTTGGCGGTGTCGCTGGGACGATCGCCGCCGATCCACGAATACACGCGGATGCGTTCGCGCACCGGACCGCCGAGCAAGGTGTGCACCGGCACCCCCAGATGCTTGCCCTTGATATCCCAGAGCGCCTGGTCGATGCCGGCGATGGCGCTCATCAGCACGGGGCCGCCGCGATAGAAGCCGCCGCGGTACAGCACGCTCCAGTGATCCTCGATATGGCGCGGGTCCTTGCCGACCAGGTAATCGGCCAGTTCGTCCACCGCCGCCGCCACGGTATGCGCGCGGCCTTCCACGACCGGTTCGCCCCAGCCGCAGATGCCCTCGTCGGTGTCGACACGCACGAACAGCCAGCGCGGCGGAACGAGAAAAGTGGTGAGTCGGGTGATCTTCATGCGGAGGTTCCTTGCGAATGTGTCTTCCAGGCTTGGGCAAAGGCGTGGGCGCGGCGGGCGATGTCGTCCACGTCGCGGCCGGGTGCGTAGAGGGCGGAGCCGAGGCCGAAACCGCTGGCGCCGGCAGCGAGGTAGGGCGCCATCGATTCCGGGGTAATGCCGCCCACCGGCAGCATTGCCCATTCGCGCGGCATCACGGCGCGCCATGCCTTGAGCACGGACGGCGTGAGCAGTTCGGCCGGAAACAGCTTGATCGCGTCCGCGCCGGCCTGCATGGCGGCGAAAGCCTCGGTGGAAGTGGACACGCCCGGTATGCAATACAGGCCGGCGCGCTTGGCGGCTGCGATCACGACCGTATCGGCATGTGGCATCACGACCACGCGCCCGCCGGCGGCGGCGATCTGCGCCACCTGTTCGGTACGCAGCACCGTGCCGGCGCCGATCAGGCAGCGGTCGCCCAGCGCCGAAGCCAGCCGGCGAATGCTTTCCAGCGGCTCGGGCGAGTTCATCGGCACTTCGATCACGCGAAAGCCGGTATCGGCCAGCACGTGGCCGATGTCCAGCGCCTCTTCCGGGCGTATGCCGCGGAGAATCGCCACCAGGGGAAGAGTATCTAGCCACGCGCGGATCATGCGTCTACTCCGAAATAAGAGTGAAAAGTTGCCTGTGCCAGCAAGCCGGCGGCAGCAGCCAGTTGCCACAGTCCTTGTGCGGCTGCGTCGTCGACGATCGTCGGCGCGGCGTAGCCGAAATACACGGCGGCCGTGGCGTAGCGCTGGCACAGCGATGGTTCGCCGATCAGGTACAGCGGCGCCATGCCAGCGTCGCCGTCGCGCAGTTGCGCGATGCGGAATTCTTCGCCGATCAACAGTGCGGACAGGAAATCGGCCACCTCATCCGCGGCAAGCTGTCCGGACAGCATCCGTGCGCGGGTCGAAAACAAGCGGCTGAACACACCCGCCGCGCCGCTGTCCCTGGCCGTGCGCAAGCCGCGCGCGAAGGCATCGTTCGGGAACGGCAGCGTGGATTCGGCCGGCATGCCGGCGCCAAGAATGGAATGCTTCATCAGCAGCGCGTACAACTCGCCGGTCATCACCGTATCGAACGCCACGATGCGACCGTCGCGCACCGCAGCCCATTTGCTGTGTGTGCCGGGCAGCACGAAATACGCGCTTGCCAGGTCCGGCCGCTGCGCCAGCGCGCCGATAATTTGTGTTTCCTCGCCGCGCATGACGTCGGCGGGATCATTGCGGCACAGGCCGGGAGCGATCCACAGCGCGTGGCTGGTGCAGGCATCCACCCGCAGCATGCCGCGCGCGATGGCGGCGCTGTCCGCGGGCACGCCGACATAAGGCACTTCGCGCCAACCCTGCCGGCTGCCGACCATGCCCGCGGCGATCACCGTGCATGGCGGCCAGCCGGAAGTGATCGCGCACAGCGCCGCCGGAAAGCCGCCCTGCGGCAGCTGGCGGATGCCCCATGCGTGCTGCCGTGATGCCACCACGTTGCCGCCGGCAGCGTAGAGATAGGCGCGCAGGCTGCTGGTGCCCCAATCCAGGCCGATCAATGCTACGTCGTGGTTCATAGGGTTTTCCTGGCGCGGCGCTTGCCGGTCATGTTGGCGCGCGAGTCGAGGATCATCTGCTGCATGGCGCGGCGCGCCACTTCCGGTTCGCGCCGCCGTATCGCCTCGAACACCTTGCGGTGATAAGGCAGCGAATATTTGAAGTCACCGCTCTTGCGCGCGGACAGTACAAAGTAGGAGCCGAGCGCCGTCTCCACGACCGAGAACAGCGAGATCATCAATTCGTTATTGGTAGCGACCAGTACGGCTTCGTGGAATTCCAGGTCCGCTTCGACCCACTCATCACTGGTACGTGCGGCCTCCATCGCCTGGTAGGCCGCCTCGAGGCGCTCGAACTGCGCGGCATCGCAGCGGCGCGCGGCGAAAGCAGCGGCAGCGGGTTCGAATATCTCGCGCATCTCCACCAGCTTCTGCACAAAGTCGGCCGGGGGCATCGAAGCGCAACGCCAGGCCAGCACGTCGGCATCGAGTTGTTGCCAATAGCGCTCCTCGCGTACGCGCGTGCCGACCTTCGGGCGCGCTTCGACCAGGCCCTTGGCGGATAGTACGCGCATCGCCTCGCGCAACGCGGTCCGGCTCACGGCCATTTGCTCGGCCAGCACATCCTCCCGCGGCAGGGATTCGCCCGGACGCAGCACGCCGCTGACGATGCGCACGCCCAGTTCCTGGGTGACATGGCCGTGCAGATTGCGGGCGTTGGCGGTTCTCATCGATGTGCGGGCTCGTTACCTGGCCGGATGAAAATATGCTGCATTGCGAAAATCCTTGCGCGCATGGAGTGCGTGGAAAAGGCCAGCGCGCCGCGACAACAATGGACCCATCTATTTGTCATACCATCTGCTTATAGCACTTGCTTTGGCGCTTTACCGCGGATACATCCGCGCGGCTTTTTTTACGATGCATCGCTCGCTTTTTCCCCGCGTCGCGTTCATGCTGCAGCGCGTAAAGCCCATCCGCCAATGCGTGTATATAATCATACAATATGCGCAGAAGCGATATCGCATTCGATCGACCGCACAAGGGGATTTGTTTTGATGAAACACGCCGTCCTGCTTGGCTCTCTCTTTATGGCAACCACAGCGATGTTGCCGTTTGCGTCGATGGCCGCCCAGGCGACCCGCGCGTCATTCGGCCATGCCGCAGATGGCCAGAACATCGATATCGTGACGCTGACCAACAGCCACGGCATGCGTGCGCGCGTGATGACGTATGGCGCTTCGCTGCAGTCGTTGCTGGTGCCCGATCGCAACGGCAAGCTGGCTGACGTCGTGCTTGGCTACGACACCCTGCAAGGCTATCTGGATCGTCGCCAGTATTTCGGCGCTACCGTCGGCCGCTACGCCAATCGCATCGCGCATGGCACGTTCCCGCTGGACGGCAAGGCCTACCACCTCACCCTCAACGACGGTCCCAACTCGCTGCATGGCGGCGTCAAGGGCCTGGACATGCAGGTGTGGAAGGTCGTCGACGTCAAGCAGGGGGCGGTCGCCAGCGTGACGATGCAATACAGCAGCCCCGATGGCGACCAGGGTTATCCGGGCAATGTCACCATCAAGGCGACCTATGCGCTGAGCGACGACAACCAGCTGAAGATCGCCTACGTCGCCACCACCGACAAGCCGACCATCGTCAATCTTTCCAACCACACCTATTGGAACCTGGGCGGCGAAGGTTCCGGTACGGTGATGGATCACTTGCTGATGATTCCGGGCGATGCCATCACGCCGGTGGATGCGACCTCGATTCCGAATGGGCAGGTCGTGCCGGTGGCGGGTACGCCGTATGACTTTCGCATGGCAAAGCCGATCGGCCGCGATATCCGCGACGGCCGCTCGCAGCAATTGCTGTTCGGCCATGGCTACGACATGAATTGGGTGATCAGCCGCAAGGAAGCGGAGGCGCGGGTGGTGGCGCGGGTGGAGGATCCGCGTTCCGGGCGCGTGATGACGCTGTGGTCGAGCAAGCCGGGCTTGCAATTCTATTCGGGCAATTTCCTCGACGGCACCACGGTCGGCAAGGATCACCACATTTACCGCCAGGGCGATGCATTCGTGCTGGAACCGCAGTTGTTCCCGGATACGCCGAACCATCCGGATTTCGGCTCCGCGCGGCTGGCGCCCGGCGAAACGTATCGCAACACGATCATCTATCGCTTCGGCGTCGATGGCGCGATGGCGAAGTAGTTCGATATACCGATCAGACAGGTCAAGGGTGAGTTGAACCATGAAGCAAACGCGATGGGCAGGCTGGCTGGTTGTGGCGATGGCAATGGGGGCTGCGGTGTCGCACGCCGCCGATTCGCAGCCCTGGAGTGCGGCGAAAGCCAAGGCGTGGTACGCGCAACAGCCATGGCCAGTCGGCAGCAACTACATTCCATCCGACGCCATCAATGAGCTGGAGATGTGGCAGGCCGCCACGTTCGACCCGGCACGCATCGACCAGGAGCTGGGCTGGGCCCAGGGCCTGGGCATGACCACCATGCGCGTGTTCCTGCACGACATGTTGTGGGACCAGGACAAGCAGGGCTTCAAGCAGCGCATCGATCAGTTCCTGGCGATTGCCGCCCGTCACCACATCAAGCCGATCTTCGTGCTGTTCGATTCATGCTGGGATCCCGATCCGGCGCTCGGCCCGCAGCATCCGCCGATACCGGGCGTGCATAACTCCGGCTGGGTGCAGGCGCCGGGCACCAGGATACTCGACGATCCCTCGCGCTATCCGCAGCTGGAAGCCTACGTCAAAGATATTGTCGGCAGCTTTGCGCACGACGACCGCGTGCTGGCCTGGGATGTGTGGAACGAGCCGGATAACGAGGGTGGCGGCAATTACGCCGCGGAAGAACCCAAGGACAAGTTCCAGCGCGTGGCGCAACTGTTGCCGCAAGTGTTCGCCTGGGCGCGCAGCCAGCATCCGGTGCAGCCGTTGACCAGCGGCCTATGGCACGACGCCGACTGGTCGAAACTATCCGCACTCAATGCCGTCGAGCGTACCCAGCTGACGCAATCGGACATCATCAGCTTCCACGACTACGATTTTCCGGAAGAGTTCCTGCGTCGCGTAAACCAGTTGCGCACGTATGGACGGCCGCTGATCTGTACCGAATACATGGCGCGCAGCGCCGGTTCCACCGTGGATGGCGTATTGCCGCTGGGCAAGAAGCTCGATGTGGGCATGGTCAACTGGGGCTTCGTGTCGGGCAAGACACAGACGATCTTTCCCTGGGACTCCTGGCAGCGGCCATATACTTTGCAGCCGCCGGTGATCTGGTTCCATGACCTGTTGCAGGCCGACGGCAAGCCTTATCGCCAACGCGAAGCGGACATCTTCCGCGCGCTGAGCGGTGCGCCAAAAGGTGTCGTGCCCGACAGCGCGGTCACGTTTCCCGTCGCGGCCGCGGCGGTGCAGTGACATGAATCGGAGTCGATCCATGTATTGCGATTTCGCAGGCGACTGAGGTTGTTGTTCATCACACAAAAGGCCGCACTGGCGCGGCCTTTTGGCTTCACCAGATGGCTCTGATCATATAGTAGGACAAATAGCAAATCGGCTTTTAAACTTACATCCATGCATGCCGAATACAGTCGACTCAGCGGCGGGCGGTACTAGAGGAGGGGAGAAGAACATGAAGCGCAATACGTTTATGACTTGCACCATGACGCTGCTCGCCACGGCGATCGCATCGTCGCTGGCACCGGCTTTCGCCGACACGACATCCGCAGCCGCGCAGACTACGGCTGTGGCGCAAGCGTCGACACCACAAACAACGACGTCGGACACCACGCGGTCCACGTCGACGAGCACGACCACGCCGCCCGGCAAGAAAGACAAGCCGGCGCCTCAGGCGGGCAGCTCGCAACCCACGGAAGCAACGGCGAAGACCTTGCAGGGTGTGGTCGTCACCCCGTTGCAGGACAGCTTGCGCAGCGCCCAGTCGATCAAGGAAAACTCGACGATGGTCGTTGACTCGATCGTCGCCGAAGACATCGGCAAGTTGCCGGACAACAGCGTCGCCGACGCATTGCAGCGCGTAACCGGCGTGCAGGTTGCGCCGGACTTCCAAAGCGAAACCGCCACCGTGGTGATCCGTGGCCTGCCCAATGCGGTGACCACGCTCAATGGTCGCGAGATCTTCGGTTCCAACGGCCGCGAATTCTCCTTCCAGGATTTGCCGGCCACCGCGGTGAGCGGCCTGGACGTCTACAAGTCGACGACCGCCAGCATGATTACCGGCGGCATCGCCGGCACGGTGGATATCCGCACCTTCCGTCCGCTCGATTTCGATGGCTTCAAAGCATCGGCAACCTATACCGACACCAACTCCAAGTACGGCGCGCACACCGATCCCAATGGCAGCTTTCTGGTCAGCGATCGCTGGCACGGTGATTACGGCGATTTCGGCGCGTTGCTCGGCGGCGGCATCCAGACCGATCACTACAGCTACAGCGCGCCTTATGTCGACTCCAACCTCACCAGCGTGCTGACCGACGGCAAGGGCAACCCGGTCCGCAATTCGAATGGCGACCTGGTGGTCGGCAATAACCAGTACGGCGCCGACTACAACATCGGTTATCGCAAGCGTCCGGAAGCCAACTACGCGCTGCAGTGGAAGCCGAACGACCAAACCGAGGTTTACGTGGAAGGCCTGTATACCTGGCTGCACGACGAGTACAACCAGCCGTTCTACTTTACTGGCCCGCAAAATGTGGTCGCGCCCAGCTACGTGCAGACCAACAACAGCGCCTGCTTCCCGGTCGGCTTGCTCGGCTCGCCTTACTACGGCCAGACCATCTGCCCGGTGACCGCTGCCAGCTACACGGGCAACTACTACACCGCCACCAGCACCCAGGCGCATCAGGACTGGGGTCACAATATCCAGAACGCCATCGGCCTGAAGTGGAAGGGCGACGACCTCAAGCTGTCGACCGACCTGACGCGCAATGCGTCGAGCTATTACAACGAAGATTTCGTCATCGATACCTTCCTCGATACGTATACCAACCCGCTGACCACCACCTACAGCTATCCGCATAGCTGGAGCCTGGTCGGCAATCCCCAGAACAATCCCAACAACTACTACCTCAACGGCCTGTACCAGGCATGGACCGACAACCGGGCCGTGCAGACCGCATGGCGTGCCGATGGTTCGTATGACTTCGGTTCGAGCTGGCTCAACTCGGTCAACTTCGGTGTGCGCTACGCCAACACCACCACGCAGCAGACCGGTGCTTCCTTCGACCAGGCCCCTCCAGGAGGTTCCAACTTGCCCGACGGTGCGCCGAACCCTGCCAATAACGTCGTCAACCTGTTCGGTGCTTCGTATTTCTGCAACGTGCCGAGCACGAGCGCCCTTCCGGCCGGTGCGCTCACCGGTTGCTACAACTACCTGGTCAACAACAAGAACGCACTGCGCAACTTCTACGGCCTGCCCGATGGCAACTTGCCGCCCGAAGACGGCCAGTACTTCAAGATCAACGAGAAAACCTACTCGGTGTATGGCGAAGGCAACTATGGCGGCAGCTTCGGTGACATCAGTTATGACGGCATCCTCGGCGTGCGCCTGGAGAAGGTCGAGCGCCAACTCAGTGCGTACAGCTATGACACGTCCGACTCGGTGTATTCGCCGCTGGGCATCAACACCAGCCAGCACGTCGCGCTACCGAATGCCACCTTTAATTTGCACTTCACCGATACGCTGCAGATGCGCTTGTCAGCCGGCAAGACGCTGGAATATCCGGACTTCGCCAGCCTCAACCCGTCGTTGACGCTGAGCCCGGCCACCGCCAACGTGATCGCCGAGGGCAGCGGCGGCAACGCCTATCTGAAACCGATCAAGTCCAACAGCTACGACGGCACGCTGGAGTGGTACTTCAGCGACGTGGGTTCGCTGACTGGCGGCGTGTTCTATCACGACATCACCGGCTACATCGAAACCTACAGCTCGCTGCAGAACATCAACGGCACCACCTACCTGATCTCCAGCCCGCAAAGCTCGGGTTCCGGTCACCTGGAAGGCACGGAGCTGGCTTACACGCAGTTCTTCAGCTTCCTGCCTGGCGCGTGGAATGGCCTGGGCATGCAGCTCAACTTCACCTATATCGACGGTTCGCTGAAGACGCCGGCGGAAGACGGCACGGGCTTCATCACCGCACCGTTCCAGAACGTGTCCAAAGACAACTACAACATCGTCGCGATGTATGAGAAGTACGGTTGGTCGGCGCGCCTGGCGTACAGCTACCGCAGTCGTTACTCCGAAGCGTTCTTGTCTTCGTCCAGCATCATCGGGCACAACCAGAGCCTCAACGATGATCCGGCCAACGAGGTCGACCTGTCGATCGGCTATGACATCAACAAGTACTTCACCGTAGTGGTCAACGCGACCAACCTGTTAGGTGCGAAGTTCCACTCGTATGCCGGCCCGGGTACCGCGCTGCCGCAGGATTTGCGCTACACGGACCGTACCTATGGTCTGGGCGTGCGCTTCAAGATGTAATCCCCGCTGCGCCCGTGCAGACCCTCGCTGCACGGGCGTCTTTTTGCAAAGGAGGATGGTTCCATGAAGCACTTGCCGATACGCAAGGTGGCTTTCGTCGTACTGAGCGCACTCGGCGTGGCTGGCGCGCATGCCGCGACCACGTTCACCAATCCCACGTTCAAGAGTCAGGATCCGTGGGTCACGTATGTCGGCGGTATGTACTACTACAGCGGTTCCGGTTGCGGGGTCGCGGATATCTGCGTCAAACGCTCGCGCACACTGACCGGATTGGCGGGCGCGCCATGGATCGGCGTGTGGAAGCATGCGCGCGACACCGATCCGAACGGCCGCGACATCTGGGCGCCGGAACTGCATTTCGTCAACGGCCGCTGGTACATCTACTACGCTGCTGACGATAGTGGCAACAACAACCATCATCGGTTGTTTGTATTGAGTGCAGACGAGAAGGGCGAAGCGCTAAGCCATTTCAGCGAAGGCGACACCGGGCTCCCGCATGGTCAACTTGCGATGACGCCCGCCCGCTGGGGCATCGATCCGAATGTATTCATCGCGTCGAACGGCAAGCTGTATCTGACCTGGTCCTGCACGAACTTCGTCGACGGTACTTTTCCGCAGCGTATTTGCCTGGCAGCGATGGCCGATGCGCTGCACGTGGCCGGCACGGCCGTCTATCTTTCGACGCCCGATCGATCGTGGGAAGAGCGCGGCAAACCAATTCAGGAGGGGCCAGTCGGCTATAGCCGTGCGGGACGCACGTATATTACCTATTCGGGAAGCGCGAGCTGGGCGCCGGACGATTATGCCGTCGGCCTGCTTTCGCTCGACGCGGGCGCCGATCCGCTCAATGCTTCCGCGTGGCATAAATCAGGACCGATTTTCGATCATCACGGCAAGGTGTATGGGCCGGGTTCGGTGGTGTTCGTGCCATCGCCGGATGGCCGGCAGATGTGGAATGTGTATCACGCCATCGATCGCCTGGACTGCAAGTCCGCATATGCGTGCCGTGACATCCGCATGCAACCGATGCACTTTGATGCGCTAGGCGCCCCGATACTCGGAACGCCCGTCGACCCTGGCATTGCGCTACCTTCACCGTCCGGCGAAGACGCGGTGCCGGCACGCTAATTTGCGCATGAAACTTCCAGAAAGTGCGTTGATGAGGATCGCACGTTTTGGCTATCGCCGTGCGTGGCTTTCTTTTCTTGGAGCAGCTTCGATGTCGCGCTACGTTGGCGTCCTGTTCTTGCTTATCGTTGGTCTGCTGCCCCATGGCGGCGCGGCTGTTCGGGCGGCCGAGCCGGGGCACTGGGTGGGCGCCTGGAGCGCGGCTGCCTTGCGCGCGCCGATAGAACCGAACATCCAATTACGTCGGCCACCCGGCAATCCGCCGTTGCATGTGCAAACCGTGCGCGAGTTCGTGCGCATCGACGCAAGCGGAAATCTGTTGCGCATTCACCTGGACAATCGCTACGGCAAACAAGCCGTGCACTTTGGCCATGTGACCATCGCGCGCGCTTCGACGAGCGGTAACGACGCTATCGATCCCTCGTCGTTGAGCGTCGTGACCTACCGCGGCAAACTCCAATTCGTGCTGCCGCCGGGAGGCGCGATCGATAGCGACCCCATACGCATGAAGGCGGTGTCGGGTGAGCGTCTTGCAATCAGCCTTTACGTGCCAGAAAACGTCGAACCCGCGTCATGGCATACCGATACGCGCTACCAACAAAGCCTGTCGGCGCCGGGCGACCACAGCGAGGATCCGCGCTTCGCCGACGCCCAGTCGGCACCGGGTTATGACTGGCTGACCCGCATCGACGTCTTCGCTGGACGACAGACACAAGCGATCGTGCTACTGGGCGATTCGATCACCAACGGCTACCACGCATTACCGGGTCACAGTTATCCCGAACAGCTGGCGGAACGTTTGCGCCATGCCGATTGCGCAAGATCCGTATTAAGTGCCGGCATCGATGGCAATCAGGTGGCCGCGGGCCTGGGCAATTTTGGCCAGGGTGACAGCATGCGGGATCGCCTTTCCTACGACGTGCTCGACGTGCCCGGCTTGCGGTATGTTTTCGTGTTCGGTGGCATCAATGACATCGGCGAGCCGACGTTGGCCGCACGCAATGCCAATAAACCATTGCCCGATGCGAAGGTGATGGCAGAACCGGTGATTGCCGCGCTGCAAGCTATCGCCGCGCGTCTCAAGGCAAGCGGTGTGCGTGTCTATGGCGCGACGCTGTTGCCCTTCGAGGGCACGCAAGGTGCCTATACGCCGCAAGGCGAAGCGGCTAGGCAGATGATCAACGCATGGATTCGTCATGAAGCGCCCTACGACGCGGTGATCGACTTCGATGCGGTGATGCGCGATGGAATGCAGCCTGCACGCATGCAGGCGCGTTATGACAGCGGCGATCATATCCATCCGAACGACACTGGCTATCGCGCTATGGCCGATGCGGTTCCGCTCGCGCTCGTGGGCTGCGATGACGCCGCAGCTCACATCGATAACCCGCGTAACCAATGAATGTGGCGCTCACGTTTCCCCAAGGCCGGGTTGATCCCACCCTCTTTTTTCCAGCCCGGCTTTTTCTCTTTTTGTGCAGCGAGGATCGTTATGACCAATCGAACATTGCGCCGCCATGCCATGCGCTACCTCTGCATCGGCGCCGGCGCGCTGCCGCTGGCTTGTGCACTTGCGCAGGATGTGCCGCCGGATGTTGCGGTCGGGCAATTCCTTGCCAAGGGCACCGGTTATGCATCCGTTGCGAGACTGGAGCAGCCATCCGATGCAGACGCGAACGGGCGCCTGCTGCTGGCGTTCGAGCAAAACGGCGTAGCGGGCGTGCCCTTGTATGCGAGCGATGATGCGGGCAAGACCTGGCATTTCATGCTGAATGTTACCGACCAGGAGCACGCCGGCGATCACGCATGGCAGCTACGCTGGCAGCCGAACATCTCTGAAATGACGCGCGACAGCGGCGACCTGAAGAAAGGTACCTTGCTGCTTGCCGCCAACGCCACGCGCAACGACGCCAAGGGCCATGTGGTCGAAGAAGACCTGCAGCTGTATGCCTCGACCGACTTGGGCAAGAGCTGGCATTACCGCGGCTCGATCGTGCGCGGCGGCGGCCATCCGGAAGACAAGGACAACCATGGGGTGTGGGAGCCGAATATCCACATTCTCGACGATGGCCGGATGATTGCGTATTACTCGAGCGAGCAACACAAAGATAAAGGCTTCAACCAGATTCTGGCGCACAAGCTGTCGACCGATGGCGGCCGCACCTGGGGCGAAGAGGTTGCCGATGTGGCGATGCCGGGCGGGATGGAGCGCCCTGGCATGGCGGTGGTCGCGCGGCTTCCGGACCAGCGCTACGTGATCAACTATGAAGATATCGATGGTCCGAACAATGGCCAGATCCATTTGAAATTCGGTGCCGATGGCTTGCATTTCGGCGATCCGGCTGACCATGGCACGCCGGTGCAGACCGAGGGCGGCGCGTGGCCGGCGGCTTGTCCGGTGGTGAGCTGGTTCCCGGTCGGCGGGGCGCAGGGCGTAATCGTGGTTACCGGCGAGCGTGCCGGCGGCAACGGCGATGCCGCCGGGCGCAGCTTCTACTGGAACAACGATGGCGGACGCGGACCGTGGTGGGAAGTGCCGGCACCGGTGCAGAAAATCACCGGCAACATCCATGCCGGCTGGACCCAGGCCTTGGTGCAGCAGAAGGACGGCAGCTTCCTGCACATCACGTCGTCGGCATCGCCGATCCTGGAGCAGGGGTGGAAGGCGGCCTACAACGTTATCCTCTACGCGGATGCGCCGCTGAACTTCAATCGTTATGAGGCCGAAGATGCGGCGCGCACGAATGCGACGGTGATCGGCAGCCAGCATGCGTCCAACCGGCGCATGGCGCGCATCGCGGCGGCGCCCTATGGCAAGCTCACTTTCGATGTCCATCGTGATCGCGGCGGCGCGCATGTGCTGCGCCTGCGTTATACCGATCTGGGCCTGCCGGCCACGCCGCGCATTAGCGTGAATGGCGCCGCGATGGCGACGGGCAGCAGCAAGGCGGATGGCGATAGCGGCTGGAGCTTCATGGACGTGAACGTCAACCTGCGCGACGGCGACAACACGATCGTGGTGGACGGCGCGGAACACGTTTATGACCTGGACTATATCGAGTTCGATCCGGCACGCTGATCACGATGCTGGCTTGCTGCCGTTCGGCCTTGCGCAGGATGGCGGCAAAAAAACTTCAGCTCTTGCCGCGACGCTTGTTGCTCAGGTTCTCGCGGGTGTCGGCGATGACCTTGAGCATGGCTTTGTGCGCGGTATCCGGATGCTTGTCGCGGATCGCCACCAGCACCGCGCGATGCTGCGGCAGCGAGTACTTGAAGTTGGCGGTGGTGCGCGCCGATAGTGTGAAATAGCTGCTGAGCGCCGTTTCGATCACCGAAAACAGCGAGATCAGCAATTCGTTGCCGGTGGCGGCCAGGATCGCTTCGTGGAAATCGAGATCGGCGCTGGTCCAGGCTTCCGGATCGGGCGCCGCTTCCATGCCTTCGAAGGCAACCTGCATGCGCTTGAGCTGCGATGCCGTGCGATGCCGCGCAGCGCTCGCCGCGGCGGCCGGCTCGATGATCTCGCGCATCTCGGAAAGCTTCTGCACGAAATCGGCGGTAGGCATGGAGCTGCAACGCCAGGCAAGCACGTCGGCATCCAGCTGGTTCCAGAAGCGCGCGTCGCGCACCCGGGTGCCAACTTTCGGGCGCGCCTCGATCAGCCCCTTGGCCGAAAGAACTTTCATGGCTTCGCGCAGCGAAGTGCGACTCACTTCCATGTCGTCGGCCATGGTCGCTTCCGGCGGCAGCACTTCACCCTGCTTCAGTTCGCCGCTGATGATGCGCTGTCCGAGCATCTGTACCACGTGTCCGTGCAGGTTGCGCGCCGCCATCGGGCCGGCGCCGCTGCGGACGCGACGTGCGAGGGCGGATGGTGCCGGCCGTGTGGCCTCGCCGCTCCTGCCGCTTCGAAAGGATGCCATTCGGTCGATCTCCTGCCATGCCACGCCGTGGAATGGGCCCGCCGGATGGACACACCAGATCGTTCAATGCGGCAGGCCTGCCTTGGAGCGGAGCTCTTGGCTGCGCTGCGACAGATGATGCCATGATTCATTCCGCGACTATAGGCGAGTGGCGAGCGGACCCCGGCTCCGCTCCGGGCCGCCTGCTCGTCGCGGACGGTCCGAAGGCAGGATTTTAGTTCAGGACGGGCGTTTCGCCGCCGGCGCGGATCCGTCCGGGACAGATGCCGCTGACCCGCTTGAAGAGGCGGCGGAACGCGGCTTCGCTGCCATAACCCAACTGGCCGGCGATCGCGGCCACCGATAATTGCCGGTCGCGCAGCAGCCGTTCCGCCACGTTGACCCGCCATTGCGTGACGTACTGCATGGGCGGCATTTTCATCAGTTGCGCAAAGCGCTCGGCGAAGGCGGAGCGCGACATACAGGCGAGCGAGGCCATGCTCTGCATGGTCCAGGGATGTCCGGGACTTTCGTGTACTGCCTGCAATACCTTGCAGATGCGGGTATCGGCCAGCGCGGCGAACAGGCCGCGCCGATCACTGTTGCGATTGGCGTAGTCGCACACCGCAAGCGAAAACAAAGTGTCGGCGAGTTTGTTCAACAGCAACTGGCGGCCGGGCAGGCCGGAGTTGACGACCTCGACCATCATCATCGACAAATTGCGAAAAATCGGAGCGGCCTGGGCGGCGCGGACCACGAAACAGCTTGGCAGCGCATGGCTCAGCGGATGGTATGCATGGCTGCTAAAGCGCAGTTCCCCACAGATCAGGCTGGTGGATAAGGCCGCCTCATCCTGCATCGATGCGCTCAGGCGATGGGCGTCGCCATGCGGAAACACGATCAGGTCACCGGTTTCCAGCTGCAGGGGCGTGGCAAGCGCCGCGCTTTCGACGGTGCAATGTCCAACGCCGACCAGATGGAAGAGTCCGCACGGGTAGCGGGGCTCGTCCATGAACCAGGTGCCGCAGCGATGCATGTCGGCGACGGCATCGATGCGTAGCATCGACTGATTGAGCAGGGATTCCAGGGCCGGTTCGACGCTCGTCAAGCGAGGGCGGTCGGCGAGAACGGGATGGTGCTCGACATACATGGGCAACGCTTCCATGACTAGGCTCTGTGCCAGTTATTCGCGGGAAGCGTTGCCACGGTTACATCGAGCGGACCGAGCCGCGGGGTGGGCGGACCAGGCCGCCGTCAATCCGTCCTCCAGCCGCGAACCAGGCCGGCGTCCAGCCAGGTGCGCAGCCATGCCACCATACGTGGCGCAGCGGTGGCCTCGCCATGGACTTGGGCCAGCTTTGCACACAGCGAGGCAAAGGATTCGCCTTGCACGGCAGCGCGCAGCACGGGTGTTTCGTCGTGGTCCAGCCGCCGGTAGTGCACGGTCATGGCGTGGCGCCAGATCATCATGTAGCGTGATCGGGCCAAGCGGCGCAGGCGGGGACGTGCCTCGCCACGGTCTGCCGCGCGGCGGAACGCATCGACGTTGTAGCGGCAGTCGAGCCATTGGAGGTTGTCCTGCATCTCCAGTCTGAGGCCAGCCCACGCTTGCGGAGGAACGGCGGCCAATTCCGCAAGGCTCGCCGTCGGTTGGTCCGCCGCATCGAACGCAGTGGAAATGGCCCAGTCCAGGCGTGCCATCTCGGCCAGTTGCGGCTTGCCGCACCAGGGTCGGGCACGATCGAGGAAGGCAGCGAGGCCGGCGCCATGCCATCGGATGTTGTAGTGCTGCGACGGATGCGCCTCGGCATAGGCGTCCAGCAGCGCGTTGAAATGACGTCCGGCCATGCAGCGCAGGCCGGCGAATTCGTTGTTCAGGGCGTCGCGCAGGCGAGTACGGTAACCATGCCGATAGACGTCCATACGGCTGGTTGCATCGGCAATGGCGTCGCTGCGTATCTGCGGCAACACCGGTGCTTTTGCATGGGTGACCGCCTGCAGCATGTGCTGCTGGATGTCCCGTAGAGAATTCATGCCGCATTCCGTAGCAGTGGTTCGGCCAGGGCGCGGGCATGTCCCAGTTCGCTTATCAGCTCCGCGAGCGGCGGAAAGTGATCGTCGCGCTCGATCATGGTCGACACGCGGCCAAAGCGACGCACGGCTTCCTGGTAAAGCTCCCACACGGCGCTGGAGACCGGCGCATCGTGGGTGTCGATAATCAGCCGGTCGCCTTGTTCGTAGCCGGCGAGATGGAATTGCTGGATACGCGAAGGGGGAAGATCGCGCAGGTAGTCCAGCGCCGAAAACCCATGATTTATCGCGCTGACGTATACGTTATTGATATCGAGCAGGAGCAGGCAGTCCGCGCGCTGGGCCACTTCGGCCAGAAACTCCCCTTCGCGCAATTGCGAAGCGGCGAAGCTGACGTAGCTGGAGACGTTCTCCAGCAGGATGCGCCGCTTGAGTATGTCCTGCACGCGCCGTATCCGGTCCACGACATGCTGCAGCGCTTCTTCGGTATAAGGCAGCGGCATCAGGTCGTGCAGATTCACGCCCTGTACGCCGGTCCAGCACAGGTGGTCCGATACCCAGGCCGGTTCGATGCGCCTGGCCAGTGCGGCAAGCCGGGCAAGATACGCTTCGTCCAGCGGATCGGTACTGCCGATCGATAGCGATACGCCGTGCATCACCAGCGGAAACCGTTGACGGAAGCGCTCGAGCCACACTAGTGGCAGGCCGCCATCGACCATGTAGTTTTCCGAAACGATCTCCAGCCACTCGACTCCGGCCGGATCTGCGAGCAATGCTTCGTAATGCTCCGTGCGCAGGCCAAGGCCGTAACCGAGGTAAGGCAATGCGTCCGTATTTATCGCAGGCATGGCGTTGTTTTTTGTCCTGAGCGGTAACAAGCGGGGCGCGTGCGTCGGCGCGCGCCCCGCAAGGTCGATCACTTCTTGACGGCGGCTTGTGCGGCGTTGCAATCGGCCTGGGTCTTTTGCATGGTAAAGCCTTCGCCCTTGCATGCGTTCTGGCCCTTGCACGCATTGCTGGCCTGTTTGCAGGCACCCTGGCCTTTGCAGGACGAAGAGTTCACGCACTTGACCATGGCGGTGTCGCCGGCGGGAGTGCCGATCGGTGCGGCGGAGACGGCGGCGGCGGCGAACAGGCCGGCCACCATGACGGCCATCGCGCTGGCATTGACTGTCTTGACGTTCATAGTTGGGACTCCAAAAAAGTGATTGCCGCGAAGCGGCTGGCATGTCTCGTCCGTTAGCGGTCTCGACGGGATCGATTGTGCTGCTGCGACACGCCGGCGACTGCGCCCGAGCATCCCGCTTTTATGCCCGATCGTCCGGCCTGTGCCGGCCATGTGGAGAGCCGGATCGCGAGCAAGAAAGCATGGACGCTCGGGCATGGCAGCGATGGGGACGCCCGCGCATCATGCGCCCACTTCATCCCAAGGAATATGTGCAATGCATCAATTCGTGGCGGCAAAGGCTTCGCGCCTGCTCGACCTTCTGCATCGCTGGCGCTGGCTCGGACCGTTGGTCATGCGGCTGGTGTTCGGCTACTTCTGGCTGGAGACCGGCATTGCCAAAGTGCATAACCTGGATGGATTTACCCAACGCTTCATCGGCTGGCACATTCCGTTTCCCGCCTTCAGCGCGACCCTGTCAGCGTGGACGGAATTGGTCGGCGGGTTACTGCTGATGCTCGGTCTGTTTACGCGGCTGGTGACCATTCCGATGATCATCAACATGATCGTGGCGGTCACGCTGGTGGTATCGAGCAATCTGATGGGCCTGGACGATTACGTCGAAGCCGACGAAGTGATCTATACGCTGATCTTCCTGTGGTTGCTGATCGCGGGCCCCGGCAAAGCGAGCGTCGATACGCTGGTGGCGCGATGGCTTGGCGTGCGTACCTGCGATTGAGCATCCTGTTAGGGAGCGCTTGACTAATGGCGGGATTTAATAAGTCGGCACGTGTGCGCGTGCGAGAGAACCTACTGATACATGCTCTCTATCGGTTACCTAACGGAAATTTGTGGTGAACATTAGGATCTTGGGATGCCGATTGGGACTATTTCGATTTCATCCGCGACATCGCGCAACGCACGCTGTCAACCATCCATTCGGACTGCTTGATGCGCTTACTCTATGACATGAGAGCCTATGCGCTGCAGCTCCAAAATAGTAAATCCTGCTTACACCAGTGTTGCTGTTATTCTGGTCGCTCGCTGACCAGGCTGGATTTTTATGCGTGGCTACCAGCTCCGTCGAGGCAGGCGACCTGTGGCGTGTGTTTCTTCTTCACATCGATCTTTCTTTAAAGATTGAGATGAACTTGTGTCGTTGACATATCGTCGGGTGGATATGTGATGCGACGAAAGTGCGAGCGCGTTCGGTTCGCGCACATCGGGCAGCGGAAGTCCTGCGGCCAGCGGGCTCGATACAGTACACGGCAGCAATTCGCTTGGGTGCCATACTGCGCAACAAACTCGACCATCGACAAACCATTTTGAAGCTGCGCCGGATTGATCGCCATGACGCCACTCCTCGTTACGGACAGCGTCAAAGTAATCGTAAAAACGTCTTATATCACGCGATTTTTGGCTGAGCGTTGGGCTAATCAGGTTTCCTGTTGTTACGTGGATCGGAGGGAAAAAACGGAGTTTTTGGGAAAACTCTGATTGCAACGATGCCCCAGTGCCTTATAGCGTCGACCTTGGCAAAGGTGATTGGAGCGAGGGCGTTCTATGCCAGGGAGGTACGCATGACGTCGACAAGCCTGTTTCGGCAAGAAGTGATAGAGGCGCGGCGTGGGGAATGGCTGGGGACCACGCTTGTCGCAGTGCCGCTGTCGCGTTGGCTGTTGACCTCCTTTGTGTTGGCGTTGGCATCCGCTCTGGTGTTGTTTCTGGTCTTCGGCCATTACACGCGTCGCGAAACCGTTATCGGGCAACTGGTGCCCACTGCTGGGCTGCTTAACCTGTCAGCTGCAAATGCCGGCATAGTCACTCATGTATGGATAATTGACGGCCAAACGGTGCGTCGGGGTGATCCCCTGATCGAAATCTCTAGTGAGCAGGACAGCGCCATGCTTGGCGACACGCATGCGCTAGTCGGTCAACAGCTAGATGTACAGCGTGCACGCTTGCAAGCCGACTTGCATACCCAGCAGCAACTCACCGCCCAGCAAGCTGTTGCGTTACGCGACAAAGCTTCTTTATTGCGTGCGCAGCTGGAGCAGATCAACGGTCAGCTGGTGATCCAGAAAAGAGAAGCCGAAGGTGCCGAGGAACTCTTAGAGCGCATCCAGCCGCTGGGTGCCAAAGGTTATGTGTCAGCACTGGCCATCCAACAGCAACAGACCACAGCCTTCAATGCTCAGGGGCAATATAAGTCGTTGCTGCGCCAGCAGTTAGACACTCGTCAGCAACTGGACGCTACGCAGCAGGAATTGATGCAACTCCCCCTGGATGCGAAGATCAAACGCAACGACACCGAGCGACAATTGGCCGAGATCGATCAGTCGGCGGCGCAGAACGAAATGCAGCGCGCTGTCGTGTTGCGAGCGCCACGCGACGGTGTAGTCTCGGCGGTGCTGTTCAAAGAAGGCCAGATGGTGGCCGCCGGGCAATCGATCCTCTCGCTGTTACCCGCCGGCTCGGTCCTGCAAGCGCAATTACTGGTGCCTTCGCGTGCGGTGGGCTTTATCGAGCCCGGCTGCCGCGTGGTATTGCGCTACCAGGCCTTTCCCTATCAAAAGTTCGGCCAGCAGTACGGCCGGGTGGTCGATGTCTCGCGTAGCGCATTGACGCCCGCCGAGGTACAAGCGTTGGTTGACAAGCAAACCCAAGAGCCGCTTTACCGCGTGCAGGTTTCTCTCGACCATCAGCAGGTGCTGGCCTACGGCAAGCCGGAAGCCGTCAAGCCGGGTATGGCCGTGGATGCAGACGTCCTGATGGAGGAACGCACCCTGCTCGAATGGGTATTTGAGCCGCTTTATGGCATGGCGCATCATCTGATGTGGGGCGCGCATGGCTGACGGTACGTCGTGGAACAGCCATTTGACTAGCAAAGGAATACAGGTACGGTTGCAATTCGGCTGGTCACCACGGTTGCCGATGGTGCTGCAAACGGAAGCAGCCGAATGCGGCCTTGCCTGTCTTGCCATGATCGCGAGTTATCACGGTCACGATATTGACCTTGCCGACTTGCGTCGTCGCTTTTCCTCCTCCCTTAAAGGAGTGACGCTTTCGCGTCTTATGGCGATGGCTGGGCAGTTGGGATTCACGTGCCGTCCGCTAAAGCTCGATCTCGATCACCTGAGCGAGCTGCGCATGCCGTGCGTTTTGCATTGGGACCTCAACCATTTCGTAGTGCTCAAGCGTGTGGTGCGGGGCAGCGTCATCGTCCACGATCCAGGGCGTGGTGTTCGCAAGCTCCGTATCCGGGAGGTATCCGATCATTTCACGGGTGTCGCGCTGGAACTGACTCCGGGTGCCGACTTCTCCCGCGTGCAAGCAAGGCAGGCAGTATCGCTTCGCGCGTTGACCGGGCGCGTGCGCGGCCTCATTCCGGCGTTAACACAAATCCTACTGCTAGCACTCGCGCTCGAAGTGTTCGTCCTCGCCGGCCCGTTCTATCTGCAATGGGTGCTGGATCAGGTGCTGGTGGCGGCGGATCACGATCTGCTGACCTTGTTGGGGTTGGGCTTCCTCGGCATCACAATTTTCTCAGCGCTAATCACCGCCGCCCGTTCGTGGGCCGTGACGTGGTTGGGCGCCACGCTCAATGTGCAATGGACCAGTAATTTATTCAGCCATTTGATGCGCTTGCCGCTGGATTGGTATGAAAAGCGGCAAGTCGGTGATGTGGTGTCCCGCTTTGGCTCCATCCAAACTATCCAGCGAACCCTCACGACACAGTTCGTCGGCTCACTGCTCGATGGTCTGATGTCGCTGGTTACCCTGATGGTAATGGCATTCTACAGCGTGCGGTTGACACTGCTAGTGTCTGGATTATTTGTCGTCTACGGGTTGTTTCGCTGGGGTTTCTTCAACCCACTGCGCCGCGCTAATGAGGATCAGATCGTCTGCGCCGCACGGCAACAAAGCGAACTGCTGGAATCCATCCGTGGCGCCATGCCGATAAAACTGGCGAATAAGCAGAACGAGCGGCTGCTACGCTACGTCAATGCCGCCGTCTCCACCGCCAATCGTGACATCGGCATCGAGCGACTGAGTATCGCGTTCACGCTCAGTAATCAGCTGATGTTCGGTATCGGTCGCGTGGTACTGATCTGGATCGCGGCCACGCTAGCGCTGAATAACAATTTCTCAGCGGGCATGTTGATTGCTTTTATCGCCTATGCCGATCAGTTCATTACGCGTGCAGCCGGGCTGATCGATAAATGGGTTGACTTCCGCATGCTCAAGCTGCACGCCGAGCGCGTAGCGGATATCGCATTGACGGCTCCGGAGAAAATGGCGGGCACCGCATGGAGCGGACCAATTCCGGAAGCCAGTATTGAAATGCGCAACGTCAGCTTTCGCTATGACGAGGGCGAGCCGTGGATTTTTAAGCACTGCAACCTACACGTCGAAGCGGGTGAATCGGTTGCGATCGTTGGTCCGAGCGGTTGCGGCAAAAGCACGCTGGCAAAGCTCGTGCTGGGTCTATTGGAACCCACCGAAGGTGAGGTGCTGTATGGCGGTATCGACATCCGCAAGCTGGGCCTGGATACGTATCGCCAATGGATTGGTGCGGTGATGCAGGACGATCAGCTCTTTGCCGGTGCGATTACCGACAACATCAGTTTCTTCGATCAAGAGGCTATGCCCGCCGAAGTCGAAGCGGCAGCCCGCATTGCGGCAATTCACGACGACATCATGGCGATGCCGATGGGCTACCAGAGCCTTGTGGGTGATATGGGGTCTAGCTTATCGGGTGGTCAGAAGCAGCGCTTAATCCTGGCGCGAGCACTATATCGAAGCCCACAACTTCTGGTGTTGGACGAAGCGACGAGTCATTTGGATATGCAACGCGAGAAAGCGATTAACGACGCGATCAAACAATTTTCCGTCACGCGAGTCGTGATTGCACACCGAAGTGAAACGATCAGGGTGGCCAATAATGTCGCATTGATTGAAAATAAAAAGATAAGGATCATCGAAAACTCACCCTGGTAGTTTTTCGAAAGAAGTCGGAATCAGGGCGGCTAATGAACATCCCTGATGCTAAAAACGGAGCATGATTATGCAAGAGCTGACAATCAACGAGGTTGAATTGGTTTCTGGATCAATGACTACCAATCAGTGCATTGGTGTGTACGCGATAGTAGGTGGAGTTACCGGTGGCGTAGCCGGTGCCTTTCTTGGCGCAGGCATTGGCGCATTTGGCGGTTCATCGTTTGGTCTTGCGGTTGGCGGCGCATTTGGCATGATTGTTTGTAACTAATCTACTATAGATAGCAGGTCACTTTTGTGGCCTGCCTTTCATTGCTAACTAAGAGAATCAACATATGGAAAAGTATTTTCCAGTAATAATTATTCTTTGTGGCGTGTTGGGGGTGGTTGGCAGAAAGAAAAGGTCGATAGTCATACCTGCTGTAATATGTGGATTCACAGTGAGCATTTTGGCGGCCTTCGGACTATTTGGCTGAAATTAAAGCGCCAGGGATGCTCTGAACTATTCTCCACTTCGTGCATCCTAGAGCATTTTTGATTTAAACATATACAACATGTAATGTACCCTCCGGCGTCGAGGAGGAGACGAACATGCATGCGTATTCGCAAGACCTGCGTGATCGAGTTTTGGGTGCATTGGAGCGAGGCGAAGGCCCGTCAGCGATTGCCAGGCGCTACGAAGTGAGCCGCCTGTGGGTGTACCAGGTGCGCCAACGCTGGGAAAAAGAGGGAAAGCGTCAAAGCTTGCCGGTGGGAGGTCATCGGCGCTCGCGGATTGCGCACAAGGAAACGGTGATTCGCGGGTGGATTGAAAAGACGCCGGATCTGACGTTGGCGGAGTTGAGTGATCGTCTGGCTGCGGAGGGCATTGAGATCAAGGTGCCGGCGCTGTGGCATCAGCTCAACAAGTGGGGTTTGAGCTTTAAAAAAAACCCTGCACGCCAGCGAGCAGTCGCGCGCGGACGTGCAGCAGGCAAGGACTGAATGGAGGCGCGACCAGCCGCAATGGAGTCGAGGTCGGTTGGTTTTCCTGGATGAAACGGCTACCACCACGTGCATGACCCGGTTGCGGGGCCGTTCGCCACGAGGGCAGCGNTGTGTCGCTTCTGCGCCCTACGGCCACTGGAAGACGACCACGTTCATTGCCGGCTTGCGTCACGATGCGATTACCGCGCCGCTAGTGCTCGATGGTCCAATGAACGGTGTCGCGTTTCTCGCCTACATCGAAACGTGCCTATGCCCCACGCTGCGGTCCGGCGACATCGTGGTCGCCGACAACCTGTCATGCCACAAGGTCGTCGGTGTCAGGGAGGCCATCGAAGCCGTAGGCGCTACGCTCCGCTACCTGCCACCGTACTCGCCCGACCTCAATCCCATCGAAAAAATGTTCTCCAAGCTCAAGGCCCTATTGCGCAAGGCCGCAAAACGAACCGTAGAAGCTCTCTGGACGGAGATCGGCAAGCTGCTCGATGTGTTTACACCACACGAATGTTCCAACTACTTTGCGTCGTGTGGATATGTAAATGATTGAATTGAAAATGCTCTAGCGCGGGCTACGCGACAGGCGAAGATCCTAGCGGGTGCCGCGCACCACGATAGTCTTGCCGGAGACTTCGATCATGCCCTGCTCTTCGAGCTGCTTGAGCACACGGCCGACCATTTCGCGCGAGCAGCCCACGATGCGGCTGACTTCCTGGCGGGAAATGCGTATCTGGGTGCCGGCAGGATGGCTCATCGCATCGGGTTCCTGGCACAGGTCCAGCAGGGTGCGCGAGATGCGGTTGGTGACATCCATGAAGGCCATCCGGCTTACCTGGCGCGAGGTTCGCAGCAGACGGTGGGTGAGCTGGGCGCCGATGGAGAACAGGATCTTCGGGCATTCGTCGCGCAGCGGGCCTTCCATCAGCTGGAACAGGCGCTCGTAGCTGATCTCGGCCATTTCGCAAGGACTGCGGGTGCGCACCATCGACTCGCGCTGCGCCTGTTCCACGAACAGGCCCATTTCACCGATGAACTGCCCGCGGCTGATGTAGGCGAGGATGAGCTCGCGGCCTTGCTCGTCCTCGGTGCACACGGCCAGCGAGCCGTCGATCACGTAGTAGAGCGTATTGGCGGGATCGCCGGGACGGATGATCGCGGTCTTGCCGGGATAGCGGCGGCGGTGGCAGAGACCGAGGAAGCGCTCCATGGCGGCAGGATCAGGCGCGAACCCCAGCGGAGCCTGTGACTTCTCGAAAGCTTGTTGTAATTGATATTTCAGCTGCACCACAGAAATTTCCCCAAGCTGAGTTTGTCCCAAGGGCCGCTTCATCCGGCGGCCACACGTACCGCGTTCCTTGCAACTTCCGCATTATGGCAAAGACGGCGTGAGCCTGTTGGATGCTCCGAGCACCTTCACGCGGCGAATGCGCTCCTGCGCGTCTCCCCATTCTGCCGGTCGAGCCCTCAGGTTCTGTTTTCGACCGATTTGCCGCATACTTCGCAGTCTTCCGGATGGTGGCAGCTGCCATCGTCCGTACACAAGGGGCGTGCAGGATAAGGGTCCAGCATGCTTTTTCTACAGCGGGGACCCTTGTAGCTAACCCGCCTCACCTGTCGGCCGTGACCCGGCCATGGAGTGTCGCCGTGGTGAAACCCCTTCCGCGCCTGCGCCTGCAAGGCTTCAACAACCTGACCAAGGCCCTGAGCTTCAATATCTACGATATCTGCTACGCAGTGTCGGAAGAGCAGCGCCAGCGCTATATCGAGTACATCGACGAACAGTATGACGCCGATCGCCTCACGCAGATCCTTACCGACGTGGCCGAGATCATCGGCGCGAACATCCTCAACGTAGCCCGCCAGGATTACGACCCGCAGGGCGCCTCGGTGACCATCCTCATTTCCGAGGAGCCGGTGGTGGAGAAGCTGGGCCGCGACACCATCTCCGGTGCCGTGGTGGCGCATATGGACAAGAGCCACATCACGGTCCATACCTATCCGGAAACGCATCCGCACAACGGCATCGCGACCTTCCGCGCGGACATCGACGTGGCCACCTGCGGCGTGATCTCCCCGCTGAAGGCGTTGAACTACCTGATCGACAGCTTCGAATCGGACATCGTGGTGTGTGATTACCGCGTGCGCGGCTTTACCCGCGACGTGAAGGGCAAAAAGCACTTCATCGATCACAAGATCAATTCGGTGCAGGACTATCTGGCCCGTCACATCCGCCAGAAATACGAGATGTTCGACGTGAACGTGTACCAGGAAAACATCTTCCACACCAAGATGCACATCAAGGACTTCGACCTCGACACGTACTTGTTCGAGGCGCACGCGGACGATCTTTCATTCAAGGAGCGCCAGCGCATCGAATCGCTGCTGCGACGCGAAATCGAAGAACTGTTCCACGGACGCAACCTCATGTAATGAAAAGCCCGCCGGAAGGCGGGCTTTTTCTTGATGCCGTGGCGAGCTGAGGGGGCGTTGCAAGAATGGCGACTCGCAGCTTCCTCCCAGGGTAGCTGGTCACACGAAGAGCGAACGGGGCGTCAGATTCGGTAGGCCACCGTCTTCATCACCATGGAACTGACATGCATCAGCTGCGGAATCGGGAACGGCAACCTCACGCCGCCACGCTCCCGGGCATGCTTGGCGTGCTGCATCTCTTCAACCTGCATTTGCCGCAGCACCGCGCGTGAGCGTTCGTCCTGCGCGGGCAACTTGCTCATATGGTTGGCCAGGTGCGCTTCCACCTGCTTCTCGGTTTCCACCACGAAACCCAGGCTGACGCGGTCGCCGGCCAATGCGGCGACCGCGCCGATGGCATAGCTGCCTGCGTACCACACGGGATTGAGCAGGCTGGGGCGACTATCCAGATCGTGCAGGCGTTCGGCGCACCAGGCGAGGTGATCGGTTTCCTCGGCGGCGGCCTGCCGCAGATGAGTCCGGTTCTCCTGTTTGCGCGCCAATGCCGCCTGGCCATCATAAAGCGCTTGCGCACAGACTTCGCCGGTATGGTTTACGCGCATCAGGCCGGCCACGCGACGGCGTTCGCGCTCGTCCAGCTCGGCCTCGGCGATGCCATGCGCGGGAGAAGGCCGGTTGGCTTCGGGCGCGCCAGCGACGGTTTCAAGCGCGCGCTCGATGCCTGCCAGCAGGCGATCGAGCGGGGTAAGCGTGCGTATAGTCATAAAGGTATCCATCAAGGGTCCCATTGCTGCGCGAGCAGGGTCAGCGGATGCATGGTCGGTAACGTCGTTGTCCGTTGCGCCAGCCCGGCGGCCAGATGCAGGCGGCAACCGATATTGGATGATAGAAGCAGTTCCGCATCCAGTGCGTCGAGGTGGGAGATCACGCCATCGCGCAAGGCGCCGGCACGCTCGGGAAATTGCAGCACGTGGCTGCCGGCGGCGCCGCAGCAGTAAGGCGGCGTGGGCAGACGCCGCAGCGCCAGCTCCGGGATCTGTTGCAGCAACGCCGCCAGCGCGGCGTCGCTACGGGCGACATTGGCCTGGGTGCAGGGCACATGCAAGGCGACACGGCGTGCCAGCGGACGAAAGCGCAGACGCCCGATGCGTGCGGCCAGCAGGACAACAGGGTCGTCCACTCGCACACCAGGAAGCGCGCGGCGCAATGTGCCCAGGCAGCCGGATGTCACCGTGACAAGATGATCCGCGCCCATGGCAGTCCACGCGCGCCGGGTACGCTCGGCTGCCGCCTCAGCCTCTGCTGCCTCGCCATCGTGAAGGTCGAGCGCGCCACAGCAAAAAGCCGGCATGCGGATGACCCGGTAGCCGACTGCGGCTAATAGCAATTCGGCAGCCTGCGCGGCGTCGGCATCCTGGACGCTGGCTACGCAGCCCGGAAACAAGGCGACCGTATCCGTCTGCGTACCGTGATGCTGCTGCACCGAGGACGTCGCGGGAATAGTGGGCGAGGTTGGCAGCAGAGCCAGGGAGGCGCGCCACAATGCACGCTTTCCGGGGTCAAGAAGGCGCGGGAACCAGCGGGCTGCTGCGGTCCGGCGGGCCAGTCGCTGCAACCAACGATTCAGATTCGGGCGCTTGGCTATCTCAAGCAGAAGCCGAGGGCGTCCTGGTGCAGGCCCCAGTAGCGCACGGGTTTCCACCAGCAGTGCCTCGTACTGGATCCCCGCCGGACACGCCCGCTGGCAGTTAAGGCAGCCCAGGCAGTGATCCAGGGGTTCGCGTAGTTGCGGGCTGGGGCTCGCTTGGCCCAAGGCCAGCGCGGCGGCGATGGCGATACGTCCGCGTGGCGATTCAGTTTCGCTGCCATCCAGCGCATACGTCGGGCAGACGGGCAGGCAAAGGCCGCATTGGACACACTGGTCGGCCAGCACGGCAATGCGGTGTCGGGGCTTCTCAAAGGGCATGACGTTCATGCTATCATTCGCAGCTCGCAGCCCACCTTGGGCTTGCGCGATGGATGAAAGCTTCGCTATCATCTCGCGCCTTTGTTCCATCGATTCCGCTTACCGCCTCTGTGGCGGCAGACAGGTATTCCGAAATGAAAACGTTCAGCGCCAAGCCGGAAAGCGTCAAGCGCGACTGGTACGTGGTCGACGCCACGGACAAGACCCTCGGTCGTCTTTCGACCGAGATTGCGCGTCGCCTGCGCGGCAAGCACAAGCCCGAGTTCACCCCTCACGTCGATACCGGCGACTATATCGTCGTGATCAACGCCGGGAAGGTGGCTGTCACCGGCGCCAAGCTGGACGACAAGATGTACCACCGCTTCACCGGCTACGTCGGCAACCTCAAGACCACCAGCTTGAAAGACCTGCTGGCAACCCATCCGGAGCGAGTCATCGAGATCGCCGTGAAGGGCATGCTGCCGAAGAATCCGCTCGGCCGCGCCATGTACCGCAAGCTCAAGGTATACGGTGGCACCGAACATCCGCATACCGCCCAGCAGCCGCAGGCGCTGGAAATCTAAGGAAGCATCATGGCGATTCAGCAGAATTACGGCACCGGCCGCCGCAAGACCTCCGCCGCCCGCGTGTTCCTGCGCAAGGGCAGCGGCGCGATCGAAGTGAACGGCAAAACCCTGGAACAGTTCTTCGGTCGCGAGACCTCGCGCATGATCGTGCGCCAGCCGCTCGAACTGACCCAGAGCGCCGACAAGTTCGATATCAAGGTCACGGTCGCCGGCGGCGGCATCACCGGTCAGGCCGGCGCTATCCGCCTCGGCATTGCCCGCGCCCTGATCGAGTACGACGAAAGCCTGAAGACCCAGCTACGCAAGGCTGGCTTCGTGACCCGCGACGCTCGCGAAGTCGAGCGCAAGAAGGTCGGTCTGCACAAGGCTCGTCGCGCTACCCAGTTCTCGAAGCGCTAATCCTCGCAAGAGGCCGCGTTTCGACCGACCGGTGCATCAAGTCAGAGCGCACCGCTCGGCACGGCATTGGGAGATCGTCTAACGGTAGGACAACGGACTCTGACTCCGTTTATCTAGGTTCGAATCCTAGTCTCCCAGCCAAATCGACGTTCCAAGAAATTTCGGAACGTTCCAGTAGGAAAGAAAACCCGCCTAAATGGCGGGTTTTTTTGTTTTTTGTTTCTAGACGTACCGGGATGTTCCCAAAAGTTTCACGCATCCTCTGGGGTAAGGCGTGGGGTAAAGCCGCTGCTCGTTGTAAATTACCCCACGGAGGCGGCCTCGAAAAAATGCTGCCGAAGTCGCAACCCAAGGAATCTCAAAGATTTTCATCCACGGATTACCCCATGCCCGGAACGCTAAGCAACGAATCGATCAGAGATGCTGAGCCATGCGAAAAAAAGTACTGGCTGGCCGATGAGCTCAATAACCTATATGTCTTGGTCATGCCCAGCGGTGCCAAATATTGGAAATTTCGTTACCGCCATAGTGGCAAGAACGATGAGGTGACGGTTGGTAAGCCATACCCAAGGATGCTTTTGAGTGCCGCGCGAACTGAGGCTCGTCGGCTGCAAGTTCTCGTGGATAAAGGGATAAATCCGCGTGAGGAAAAGAAGCGTAAGAAGCAAGCTGCAAAACAGAGTGCAGCTAACACCTTCGCTGAAGCGGCCAACGCTTGGCATGCTTTCCGGGCTCAGGCATGGAAAATTCGTACAACAAAACAAGTAAGGGAATACTTAGATAAGGATCTCTTGCCGGCCTTTGGGCGAAATAGGCTCGATGCTATAACGACTGAGATGCTCGCGGATCTTGTCCATCGGATTAGTAATGAACGTGCAGCACCGGATGTGGCAAAGAAGGTGCGGCAGTGGCTTCGTGCGATTTACGAGTATGCGAGAGCAAAAAATTGGACCAATGCTGATCCAGTTCGCGACCTCCACGCGATCACTCTTATAAGGACAGAATCAGCGCCTTATCCACATATTGCATTTGAAGAACTTCCTGCCTTTCTGTTGGCTCTGAAGAATGTCAAGGCTTCGCCACTTGTAAAATGTGCCACTTACCTCGCTCTATGGACAGCGAACCGTCCAGGTGTTACTCGAACCATTCGATGGTCTGAGATCGACCTTGAAAAGGGTCTGTGGACGATCAAAAAGGGCAGAGACGAGATGAAGCTCGGCTACAGGCATGTCACTCCACTCTCAAGTCAGGCTGTGGCTGCCCTACATCAAATCCACAAAGTGACGGGAACGTTTGAGCACGTTTTCATCGGCAGAAATGATCCAAGTAAACCAATGAGTGATACTGCGGTTGGTCAAATGCTAAAGCGTATGGGCTACGGCGGGCGTCAGACTATGCATGGCTTTAGGCATGTGGTCAGTTCAGCCTTGAATCGAAAAGGCTATGCGCCTGATCACATAGAGAGGCAGCTTGCTCACAAGGACCCCGACAAAATGAGGGGGGTCTATAACACCGAGCCGTACTTAGATGATCGCGGAAAGATGCTCCAAGAGTGGGCTGACATTTTAGACTCGCTGTTTCAGCCCATTGTTTGCCAGTTTGACTGGTAACGATGCAATGTAGCTACTTGGATTGACAACCACAACGGTTCAAACCTATTTTTTATGGAAAACCACGTGAACGATTCCTTCAGTATGCTCGCTTCGGATTTTGAATTCCTGAAAGAGTCGTCTGAATACGAGTGCAAGTTAGCGGGTGGTCGAGATGGCAATGGCGAACTACCTAAGGATTTTTGGCCAACTTATTCGGCGATGGCTAATACGGCTGGTGGGATCATCTTGCTCGGACTTCGCGAGTTAGATGGGAAGTTCATCGCTGAAGGTATTAAGGATGTAGAAAAGGTCAAGCGTGAACTTTTTAATAATGCAAACAATAAAGAAAAGGTGAGTGCCAATCTTCTGACAAACGAGTGCGTTGCTGAAATTGATGTCGAGGGGAAGACGATACTTTGGGTGAATATTTTTAAGGCATCGCGCAAGCAGCGCCCTGTGTATCTTAACAATCGTCCCTTTGGCCATACCTATCGCAGATTGCATGAGGCGGATCAGCATTGCGATGACGAGACAGTCAAACGAATGCTGGCCGAACAGGTAGAAGACGAGCGAGACGCCCAGATTTTGAAGGGCTATGGGCTTGACGATATTGATCAAGATAGTTTGCGTGTTTATAGGCAGCTGCTTCGAGCTGAGAAACCTGATCATCCATTTCTTGAACATGACGATCAGGAGTTCCTGCGATGTTTACGTGCGTGGCGGCGAGATAGAGAGAATGGTGACGAGGGTTTAACGGTTGCTGGGTTGCTGATGTTTGGCTCTTGGGCTGCCATTCAAGAAGCATTTCCACATTACTTTGTGGACTATCAAGAGCGTCCTGAAGCGCGCACCGAAAATCGGTGGGTGGACAGAATATTTCCCGACGGAACTTGGTCCGGCAACGTATTTGATTTCTACAGGCGCGTTTATAGAAAGCTGATCACGGACCTAAAAGTGCCATTTGCGGTCAAAGATGGGCAGCGCCTTGGTGACTCTCCCGTTCATATCGCGCTCCGCGAGGCACTAGTGAATACTGTGGTGCATGCCGACTATACCGGGCGGTTGTCGATCCTCGTTGTAAAGAGGCCAGACATGTTCGGTTTCCGCAATCCGGGTGGCCTGCGCCTTCCACTTTCACAGATATTGACGGGCAGTGAAAGCGATTGTCGTAATCGCATCATGCATCAGATGTTCCTGATGATTGGTCTCGGCGAACGCGCGGGTTCTGGTGTGCCGAAGATATTCAGCAGCTGGAAAAGTCAGCATTGGGCGCCGCCGAACCTTTATGAAAAGGAGGAGCCTGAACAGACGTTGTTGGAATTACGAATGTCGGATCTGTTGCCTGCGGATGTAGTTGAGCAGTTGCGAGAGCTGCTCGGTGATGCCTTCGAAGAGTTAGACACTACTGGTAGGCTCATTTTGGCGACAGCCCGAATGGAAACAGTGGTTAACCATGCGCGGCTGATGAAGATTTGCGCCTTACATGGCCACGATCTGAGCTTGCGTCTAGCCAACATGGAAAGAGACGGTTTACTCGCGTCTTCGGGGCAAGCTCGGGCGAAGGTCTATCATTTGCCCGGTGATATTCCGGTCTCACCCGAAGACGTATTTGCACCCGGACCTTGGCCCTTAAGCTCCGGGCATACAACTCTTAGCTCCGGGCATAAAGCCCTGAGCTCCGGGCATAGCCCTGAAAGTAGCGGCCAATCCGGTGGCTCGCGGGATCAAGAAGGGTGTTTATTGTCCCCTAGGCTAGATGCCCCTCTAATTGATGACCTCGCCCAAGTCTCAGAAGCTTTGAGATCATCCTTGGAGGCTTTGGCGGTCGCGCCACGTACAAATCGACGCATTTCTGCCGACGAAATGTCTCGCACGATATTGGCAGTTTGTGCCGAGCGCTATTTGACATTGAGCACTCTTAGCAAACTTTTGGATAGAAATGGCGACACCTTGAGAAAGGTGCATCTTGCCGAATTAGTAAAAAGGGGGGCGCTCAAACTTGCGTTCCCGGCCACTCCAACCCATGAGAAGCAGGCATACCGGGCGGTTCATCAATACGACGATAGCGAAGCCTAAAGTCAGGGGCTTCTGCCGCTCAATTCTCAAAATGTATACGATTTGATTTTGGGAGCGATCGTTTTTCGTTGCCTAATAAAATGTGGCAAAGGTGTGCTCAGCGGCTAAAGGGGAAGTGCGTGGCGAATACCGGAGTGGACGGAGGTGCGACGGGAGGGGTTGACCAGCCCAGGCGGGAGGGGGTTAATCGAGATGCCTTGGAAAAAGCGCTACCAGAGCACACAGACCTCCGAGACGCGGCTGCGGTAACCGTCCCCATGGATGACTTGACTAGCGAGTCCCTCGCCGAAATGGCGCTGCTCAAAAATACAATGCCCGATCTGTCTGATGTTGCGGCGTTGACGTCCAGTTTCGATTCAAGCTCGATCGCGGCAGCGTTGGCAATGAAGAGTTCCATTCCGGACTTGACCGCTATGAATGTGTTCAAGGACGACTTGATCGGTAAAGCGATTGCTGCTCACACATCTACAATGCCCGATCTATCTCATGTTGCGGCGTTGACGTCCAGTTTCGATTCAAGCTCGATCGCGGCAGCGCTGGCAATGAAGAGTTCCATTCCGGACTTGACCGCTATAAATGTGTTCAAGGACGACTTGATCGGTAAAGCGATTGCTGCTCACACATTTACAATGCCCGACCTGTCTCATGTTGCGGCGTTGACGTCCAGTTTCGACTCAAGCTCGATCGCGGCAGCTCTGGCGATCAAGAGTTCCATTCCAGACTTGACCGCCATGAATGTGTTCAAGGACGACTTGATCGGGAAAGCGATTGCTGCTTACGCATTTACAATGCCTGATCTGTCCGATGTTACGGCGCTGAAGTCGAGTTTCGACGGGAGTTCGATCGGGGCCGCTCTCGCGTTTCAGGACTCCATGCCGGATGTTAAAAGCTATCTCCTGAATTCGCCTAGTTACTCGGCTTTTACCACTATACGTAACTCATTGAGTGAGATAGTGGACGGGAAGCATGGGTTTCAATTTTCGCAGATTGCAGGAATCAAAAAAGTATTCGAAGAATATCACTCCGATCACGCGGCCTACTTTAAAGGTGGGGAGCTAAAAAGCTATCTCTTGGACCAGATCAGTGGGTCCATGGAGCGAATGAGGATACCTTCGCTGGATATCGTAGGTGCTGCTGCATCCGTGAAGGGGGTTCTCGAAGTTCATCGGATGGCTTCGGTTATCGACCGGTTCACAGCATTCAATGATAAGACAGGAGCAGTGCTAAGAGGACTGCTGGGTGACTGGCGAGATCTGCAAGACTTGTCATCTATTTCCTTTGAGCAGAAGGAAAATAGAGGCCGCTTTTATGTTGATCAGGGTCTAGACAACTCACTGACCAATTTCACGCCAACAGCATTTGAGGAGCTTGCGGAAGGTTCTGGCCTACGAATCGAAACTACATCGCTGGCAAAAATGTTTGGCGAGCCGGTACCAATTGCTCAGGGTGAAGAAGTTGAGCTGGGGCGAGCCATGGAAGCGTATGGTTATCTCGTAAGGTTCGAAAGGTTCATCCGTAAAGCCATTGATGACGCCATGACCAAGGAGTTTGGAGAGGATTGGCCGCGTCGTCAGCTTCCAAATGGAGTTCACGATTCATGGGTGGAGAAGAAGAAAAAGGCCGATCGCGAAGGTGGTGCGAGATTGCGCTTGATTGATTATGCCGATTTCACTGACTACGAGCGAATCATCGCAAAGAGGGATAACTGGAGTAAGGTTTTTTTTGCCTTTTTCAATACCCAAGAAAGTATTCGTGAATCTTTGCGGCGACTTCAGCCGGTACGTATTTGCGCGATGCATTCCAGAGAAGTAACTAACGACGATATGCTCTACCTATACGTCGAGATTAAGCGCATAACGAGCGCTTTCATGAAGAAAATAGAAGTCACCCTAAGGAAGTGATGTGACCGGAAAGACATGGCCTCTGCGCTATTCTGAAGATGAGCTTTGGGCGCTCGTCCATAGGCATCGCACAATTGGGGTAATGGAAAGGAAGTGGTCGTTTGCCCCGGAACGACCAAGGGCAGAAGGTGCTTCTTCCAGCTACCTATCCCCCATATCTCTTTCGAGGACAATCGAAACGTCATGTTCCATGCTTTCCTTCCATGTATCGTCATATAAAAACTATGCCGCAATATATGTGGAAGGTCTCGGAGGCAGACGCGATGAGGATAGTTGCCGACGCAGCGCGAACGCTTTGGTATTACTCAGAGTTAGAGAGGCATCCCATATTTCAGTGGGCAAAGGCAAATAGGCTATACCTGCCCGAGCTAGAACTCGCTCAGCATTATGGTATTCCGACCGCACTATTAGATTTGTCGGAGTCAATTGAAGTTGCGCTTTTCTTCGCAACGCATGAATTTAAGGATGGCATGTTTCATCCTTGTACGTCAGGGACCGGCATATTGTATATGGTCGACCGTACAAGAGTGCCGAAGGGGCTCGTGTCTCGCTTCATCTCTGTGGCAAGTCAACCTTTTCTGAGGCCGCTTAGTCAATGGGCTTGGACTTGCGAATTGCTCATGGGGGAGTGCTTCGAGGACTGCCCATCGCTAGGCGCAATAGAATTCGAGCATTATGTGGCGGGTTTTTTATGGTTTCTGTTTCTCTGCGTCTCTGTGTTGTGTCTAGCGGCTTCGTCCATTGCATGGGACAAACCGTGAGGAGATCAGCCGCTTTAAATTTACCCTACGGGGCTATGGCTGGTGTACTGATGAGATGATCAAAGCACTGATGCCCCGCAGAGAAAAAATTCTGGGTTTCAGATGGTATGAACGGGCTGTACCTGTAAGTAGCCCTACGGGCGCCAAGTACTGGAAATTTCGTTTCCGTTTCAACGTTAAAGGTGACGAGCTTAAGGCAGTAGATACGCTGAAGCGGCCAATGACTGGCATGCGTTTCAATCGAGGGCTTGGGCAACGTGCACGATCGAGCAAGTGCGACAGTATCTTGACAGGGACCTTATCCGTAGCCTCGGAAGGGTTCCCCTCGATGAGGTTTCCCCCCGAAAAAAAATTGGCCGATTTTCCAGAGGCTGTGAACAGCCGTGCGCCTGGTGTGGCCAAAAGATGCGGCAATGGCTGGGAGCCAATTTTTAGCTATGCAAGAGCGAAAGATTGGACGAAAGCAGATCCCACGAAAGATCTGAAGGCGATCACATTATTTGGTCTCCCTTCCCGGAGGCATGCGCACCTCCTATTGGACCAGATGCCTGCATTTTCGCAAACTTACCCAGGCTGACGCCCAGTCGCTCGGTTAGCGGACACATTCGTCATGCCCATCAAGGCAGTTTAGGATGGGTAAGGAAAAGTCGATTCACGGTCCCATTTACGCGCATGGAGGATTTCCTAGATGGCTTCATTTACAACCAGGCCGCTCTTAGTTCTATCACTGTTTGCAAATGGTTTAGTGGCGGTATTGCTCCTGACAGGATTTGCATCATCACGCTCATCGACATTCGATGAAATCACGGTTCATCGAATCAATGTTGTCGAACCGGACGGCACGTTGCGCATGGTCATTTCAAATAAAGCGGATTTGCCAGGTGTAATCGTGAAAGGCAAAGAGCAACCGCCGCAAGATCGGCCACAGGCCGGCATGCTCTTTTACAACGATGAAGGCTCCGAAAACGGCGGTTTGAACCGCCCCGGCTTTCGTGAAGGCTGTTTGGTTTAAGTCATGCTGGTTCAGCGGCTCGTGATTGCGCGAGTTGCCGATAGTAGTTTGCCTCGGCCTCCGCTGGCGGGATATAGCCGATTGGTGCAAGCAATCGCTGGGCGTTGAACCAGGCCACCCATTCCAGCGTCGCAAGCTCTACGGCCGCCTTGGTTTTCCATGGCCCTCTGCGGTAAATCAGCTCGGCTTTGTAGAGCCCATTGATAGTCTCGGCGAGTGCGTTGTCGTAGCTGTCGCCGCGACTTCCCACTGAAGGTTCGATTCCCGCCTCGGCCAGGCGTTCGCTATAGCGGATCGAGACGTATTGCGAACCTCGATCGCTGTGGTGGATCAACGTGCCGTCGCGCTCTGGACGACGGGCGTAGAGCGCCTGCTCGNCGCAAGCTCTACGGCCGCCTTGGTTTTCCATGGCCCTCTGCGGTGAATCAGCTCGGCTTTGTAGAGCCCATTGATGGTCTCGGCGAGTGCGTTGTCGTAGCTGTCGCCGCGACTTCCCACTGAAGGTTCGATTCCCGCCTCGGCCAGGCGTTCGCTATAGCGGATCGAGACATATTGCGAACCTCGATCGCTGTAGTGGATCAACGTGCCGTCGCGCTCTGGACGACGGGCGTAGAGCGCCTGCTCGAGTGCATCGAGTACGAAATCCGTACGCATCGAATCGCTGACCCGCCAACCGACGATACGGCGGGCGAAGACGTCGATGACAAACGCGACGTACAGCCAGCCCTGCCAGGTCGAGACGTACGTGAAATCACTGACCCACAGCTGGTTCGGTCGGTCGGCACGGAATTGCCGATTAACCTTGTCCAGCGGGCGCGGTGCATCACGATCACTGACGGTGGTGCGCACGACCTTGCCGCGCATGACGCCGCGCAGTCCATGCTTGCGCATCAGCCGCTCGACCGTGCATCGTGCCGCCACGATGCCTTCGCGGCCGAGCTGTCGCCAGACCTTGTCCGCACCGTAGACCTGCAGGTTCGCTCGCCAGACGCGCTGGATCTGCGCAACCAGCGCCTCGTCGCGCTGTGTTCGCACCGGACGTCGTTCCGGCTGGCGCTGGCGTGCGGCATGCACACGGTAACCCGATGGGGCGATCTGCAAGGCTTTGCAGATCGGCTCGACCCCAAACG